>PAZG01000026.1 GCA_002715445.1 Flavobacteriales bacterium
AAATAATTTTGTTAATTTATCTAACCTTTTATCGGGAACAGGGATTATTCCCACATTTGGATCAATAGTAGCAAAAGGATAATTAGCTGCTAATGCCTTAGACCTTGATAAACAATTAAATAAAGTTGACTTACCTACGTTTGGAAGCCCTACTATTCCACATTTCATAAATTAAAATTAATATGCAAAGATAGGATATTGTGACATCATATTGTTAATATCATCACAAAGTCCATTCATTTTTTTGTCATTTTGAAAATTAAATATTGCCTTGTCAATAAACTCTACTATTTTTTCAATTTCTTTTTCTTTTAATCCCCTAGTTGTGATTGCAGGGGTACCAATTCTAATACCAGATGTTATAAATGGTGATTTATCATCAAAAGGAACCATATTTTTATTCACAGTAATGTCTGCTAATCCAAGTGCATATTCAGCATCCTTTCCAGTAATATTTTTAGATCTTAAATCAATTAGTATACAATGATTATCTGTTCCAGAAGAAATAATATTATAACCTAATGAAATAAGAGATTCAGCCATTATTGACGCATTCTTCTTAACTTGTTTCATATAATTAAAAAAACTTTCATCCATAATTTCAGAAAAAGCAACAGCTTTTGCTCCAATCAAATGTTCTAACGGCCCACCTTGACAACCAGGAAATACTGATGAATTAATTAAAGTTGACATCTTTTTCAAGTCTCCTTTTTTAGTTTTTTGACCAAATGGATTTTCAAAATCTTTACCTATCATAATAATCCCCCCTCTTGGACCTCTTAATGTTTTATGAGTTGTTGATGTTACAATATGACAATGTTCAAAAGGATTGTTTAATAAACCTGTTGCTATTAATCCAGCAGGATGTGAAATATCAGCTAATAAAATAGCACCTATTTCATCAGCTATTTTTCTAAATCTAGAATAATCCCAATCTCTAGAATATGCAGATGCTCCACATATAATCATTTTAGGCTTTTTTGTTTTAGCCATTAACTCCATGGCATCATAATCAATCAATCCTGTTTCTTTAGAAACACCATAAAAAGATGTTTTATAAAGTTTTCCGGAAAAATTAACAGGTGAACCATGAGTTAAGTGGCCACCATGGGAGAGATCGAAACCTAAAATTTGATCACCTGGATTTAAGCATGCCATAAAAACTGCTAGATTTGCTTGAGAACCAGAATGTGGTTGAACATTAACATACTCTACATTGAAAATACTTTTTGCTCTATCAATTGCTAACTGTTCTATTTCATCAACATATTGACATCCTCCATAATATCTTTTATTGGGATAACCTTCTGCATACTTATTTGTTAAACAAGAACCAGCTACATCTAAAACTTGCTTACTAACATAGTTTTCTGAAGCAATAAGCTCAATTCCATTTATTTGTCTTTTATTTTCTTTTTCTATTAATGAAAAAATTATATCATCTTTATTCACTGTAAACGTTTTAACTTTATATATTTAAAGATATTATTTATTTTCAAAAAATCAAGATATGTTATCAGCAAACAATATTAATAGAAAATCATGGATTAAATATGACTCTAATTCTGATTTTCCTATTCAAAATATTCCATTTGGAGTTTTTAAAACAAATAAAAATAATTTTCACATTGCATCAAGAATTGGAGATACTATAATTAGCTTAAAAAACTTGGAAAAATATGGATTCTTCGAAGATTTATGTTTAACCAAAGATACATTTCAAGGTAAAAATCTTAATAAACTACTAAAACAAAATAAATCTATATGGAGATCTGTAAGAAACAAAATCTGTGACTTATTTGATCTAGAAAATGTTCAAGCTAAAGAATTGATTAGTAAGGAAAATATTTTATTTGAACATAAAAAAATTGAAATGGTTTTACCAGTAAAAATTGGTGACTATACTGATTTTTATTCAAGTAAAGATCATGCGACAAATGTTGGTAAAATGTTTAGAGATCCTGAAAATGCATTATTACCAAATTGGTTACACATACCTGTAGGATATCATGGAAGATCATCATCTATTGTTATTTCAGGAAGTCCAGTTAAAAGACCAAAAGGGCAAATTTTACCTAAAGAAGCTAAAATACCTATATTTTCTGAATGTAAATTACTTGACTTTGAATTGGAAATGGGTTTTATCACTGGACAAGCTAATAAATTAGGAGATACAATTAATATAGATAATGCTGAAGAATATATTTTTGGTTTATGCTTATTTAATGATTGGTCTGCTAGAGATATTCAAAAATGGGAGTATGTTCCACTTGGTCCATTTTTAGGTAAAAGCTTCAATTCTAGTATGTCTCCCTGGATTATAACCTTAGACGCATTAGAACATTTTAAAGTTGCAGGAGAAAAACAAAATCCAGAAGTATTAGATTATTTAAAATTTAAAGGAAATAAAAACTACGATATTAATCTAGAAGTCTTAATTAAATCTAAAACATCAAAACCAACACTAGTAACAAAATCTAATTTTAAATATATGTATTGGAATATGTCACAACAACTTGCTCATCATTCTATAAATGGATGTAATATTAATGCGGGGGATTTAATGGCTTCTGGTACAATTTCAGGGCCTAATGAATCTGAATTTGGATCTATGTTAGAACTTTCTTGGGCCGGAAAAAAAACAATTAAATTAGAAAATGGTGAGGAAAGAAAATTTTTACAGAACGGTGACACTGTTATTATGAAAGGATATGCTGTAAAAAATAATTTAAGAATTGGATTTGGAGAACTAACAAATACAATCATTTAAATGGATAAAAGTTCATCATTAATAAAAAATAGTTATAATTCTTTGTTAAGAACTTTACCTAATGAAACTTCTAAGGAAGATAAAAAGCTAATTAAGAAAGCTTTTGATTTAGCAAATTCTTCTCATAAAAAAATTATGAGAAAATCTGGCGAACCCTATATAATTCATCCTATATCAGTTGCTAAAATTGTTAGTAAAGATATTGGATTAGGACCTACAGCCATTGCAAGTGCATTACTTCATGATGTTGTTGAAGATACTGATGTTACATTGGATGATATAAAAAATTCATTTGGAGAAAAAATTTCTATTATAATTGATGGATTAACTAAAATATCTGAAATAGTTGATACAAATAAATCAAAACAAGCGGAAAATTTCAGAAAAATGCTTCTTACTTTATCTAATGATATTAATGTTATTTTAATAAAAATAGCTGATCGATTAGATAATATGAGATCCTTAGAATATCTCTCAGAAAGAAAACGGAAAAAAATTGCATCTGAAACATTATACATATATGCTCCCTTAGCACACAGATTAGGGCTCTACTCTATCAAAAGTGAACTAGAGGATTTAGGATTAAAACATACCGAATCAGCTGATTATTTTAGTATTTCTAAAAAATTAAATGAAACAAAAAAAACTAGAGAGTTATACATTAAAAAATTCATAAAACCTCTCAAAAAAAATATACAAAAAACAGGAGTTGATATAAGTTCAATTAAAGGTAGACCGAAATCAATTTTTTCAATTAGAAAAAAAATGGTTAATCAAGGAATCGAATTTGAAGAAGTATTCGATAAATTTGCTATAAGAATAATCACAAATTCAGAAAAATCCTTTGAAAAATCTGATTGTTGGAGAGTATACTCAATTGTAACAGATCTTTATAAACCAAACCCAGACAGATTAAGAGACTGGATATCTACACCTAAAGTTAATGGGTACGAATCTCTTCATACCACTGTTATGGGTCCCGACGGACATTGGGTAGAAATACAAATAAGGAGCAAAAGAATGGATGAAATTGCTGAAAAAGGACTTGCAGCCCACTGGATTTATAAAAAAGATTCAAAATCAAAGGATGAAAATATAAATAATTGGATTAATGGAATCAGAGAGCTTCTTGAAGAACCTGATTCAAATGCTATTGAATTCCTTGACGAATTCAAATTAAATCTATTTTCAAAAGAAATTGTAGTATTTAGTCCAAAAGGTGATCTTGTTACCTTACCAAAAGGCTCAACTTCTTTAGATTTTGCTTTTAATATTCACACAGAACTGGGGAAAAGATGCTTAGGAACCAAGGTAAATGGAAAGTTAGTTCCATTAAGTCATAAACTTAAAAGCGGCGATCAAATAGAAATTATTATTTCTGATAAACAAAGCCCAAAAGAGAGCTGGCTAGATTTTGTAGTTACAGCAAAAGCAAAAAATAAAATTAAAAGCTCTTTGAATGAAGAAAAAAAGAAAATTGCTAAAGAAGGTAAAGAAATCCTTAAAAGGAAACTAAAGCACTTAAGAACAACATTTTCTGAAAAAATTGTAAATGAGTTACAATCATATTTTAAATTACAAGATAGTCAAGAGCTTTTTTATAGAGTTGCAATTGGAAAAATTAATAATTCTGAAATTAAAAAATATGTTAAAAACAAGGAGAGTTGGTACACATTTTTTAAACAAAAATTAGTTAGAAAGAAAAAAGAAAATCCAAAAAAAGAAGAAAAAAAAGAAAAACATGTTCTAAAATTTGGTGACGATAAGGAAACTTTTGATTATAAAACTGGATCTTGCTGTAATCCAATACCTGGAGATCAAGTATTTGGATTTATAACTGTTAAAGATGGGATAAAAGTTCATTCCTATGATTGCCCAAATGCAATTAGATTAAAAACTAATTTTGATTATAGAACAATTGAGGGATACTGGGTAAATGTTAAGGATATGGAATTCAAAGCTCATATAGAAATTAGTGGAATAGATTCTACTGGTATAGTAAATAAAATAACTAAAATAATTTCTAATGATATGCATGTAGGAATGGACTCAATTAGTTTTAAAAATGAAAATGGTTTTTTTAAAGGAAAAATTTCCATTTTAGTGAAAAATAAAATTCATATAAATAAATTAATGCAAAGAATAAAAAAATTAGAAGAAGTAAAAAAAATAGAAAGAAAACTAAAATGATAAAAAAATTATTAAATTAAAGTAATTTAATTATTATGATCATTTAATAATACTTAATTAGATTTTATGAATAATAAAAATGAACTTGAACCCACAAAAATTCTAAATTCTTACTTAGAAGAGAAAGGTTTAAGAAAAACCCAAGAAAGATACTTGATTCTTGATGAGATATACAAAAAAAATGACCATTTTGATATAGAAAGTTTATATCAATTAATAATTAAAAAGCAAAAGATTAGTAAAGCAACTATTTATAATACAATTGACATACTAATTGAGTTAAAATTAATAAAAAAGCATTCTTTTTTAAATAAAACTTTATATGAAAAATCTTTTCAAAAAAAACAACATAATCATCTAATTTGCAATGATTGTGATAAAGTATTAGAATTCTGTGACCCAAGAATACAAAACATCATTAATTCAATTGAAAGTTCTATGAATTTTGTAGTCGCTGAACACTCTCTTAACTTTTATGGAAAATGTAACGATCCTAAAAAATGTAAAAAAATATGAATGTAGATGTTCTTTTAGGTCTTCAATGGGGAGATGAAGGAAAAGGTAAAATAGTTGACTCAATTAGTGAAAAATATTCCTTAATAGCCCGTTTTCAAGGGGGACCAAATGCAGGTCACACAATTAAATTTGATAAAATTAAGCATGTTCTTCATACTATACCATCTGGTATTTTTAATACTAAAACTAAAAATCTTGTTGGAAATGGTGTAGTAATAGATCCAATCATTTTTGCAGATGAATTAAAAAAATTAGATAATTTAAATGTAAGTTATAAAAATCTATATATTTCTAGAAAAGCACATTTAATTCTTCCTACTCATAAACACTTAGATGCAGCATCAGAGATAGCTAAAGGCAAAAAAAAAGTTGGCTCAACTTTAAAAGGAATTGGCCCAACATATATGGATAAAACAGGAAGAAATGGCTTAAGAATAGGTGATATTGAGTCTGATAATTTTGAACAAAAATTTAATGAACTTACAAAAAAACATCAACACATATTAGAAGAATATTATAATTATTCTATTGAATCCCCAGAAAAAGATAAAAAAATATGGCTTGAAGCAATTAGAACTATATCTAAGCTTAATTTAGTTGATAGTGAATATTTTGTAAATAATATTATTAAAAAAAATGAATTTGTACTGGCTGAAGGTGCACAGGGAACATTATTAGATATAGACTTTGGAAGTTACCCATATGTTACATCATCAAATACTATCTCAGCAGGCGCTTGTACAGGTCTAGGAATTTCTCCAAATAAAATTAATAAAGTAATAGGTATTTTTAAAGCTTATTGTACAAGAGTCGGATCNGGACCATTTCCTACAGAACTAGATGGTGAAANAGGACTCAGAATGCAAAAATTAGGAAATGAATTCGGATCAACAACAGGAAGGTCTAGAAGATGCGGGTGGTTAGATTTACCTGCACTGAAATATTCTATTTTAATTAACGGAGTAACTGATTTAGTTATAACAAAAGTTGATGTTTTAAATTCATTTAAAACTATAAAAATATGTACGGGTTATAAATATTTAGATAAAAATTTAGATTATTTACCTTATGATGCAAAAATAGATAATCTAAANCCTTTATATAAAAAATTTGAAGGTTGGTCAGAAAATATTGATAAAATAAATGATTACAATTCTCTTCCTATAAATCTTAAAAAATATATTGATTTTTTAGAAAAAGAATTAAATGTTCCTATAAATNTAATTTCAATTGGTCCTGATAGAAATGAAACTATTTACAGATAATATCTATAATGTTTAAATACTTTTTTGCTATTACTTTATCAATTTGTTGTTANGGACAAAATGAGTTTCAAATTATTCAATCAAAAGTTCTAGAACAAAAAACTATTTCAAATGAAAAATTTGAAATATTTTCAGGAGATGTAATAGCAAAACATAAACAAATCATTTTGTACTGTGATTCTATGTTANTATCTAAAAAAAATAATTTTGTCCAAGCATGGAGTAATGAAAAATCAATTATAAAAGATACAAATGACTTAATAATTGAAAGTAAAAAAATATTATTTTTCAAAAATGACAGTATAATAAATTTCAAAAATGAAGTATTTGGAAAAAAAAATAATCAAAAGATATATACTGAATATTTATCATACAATCTTACAAGTCAAACTGCTTATTATAATAAAGGAGGTAAAGTTGAGGATGAAAACTATTTAATTATTAGTGATAATGGTGAATATAATTTAGAAGATAAAANTGCAAATTTTAAATACAATATAGAACTTAAGAGNGATGATTTTACAATTTTATCTAATGATATTGATATTGATAGATCTAACAAAACAATAAAATTTAATTCTAGATCTAGTATTATAAAGGATTCATTAATAATNAAAGGTGANAATGGGATATTTNGAAATGAAAAAAANNAANTAGAGTTATCTGGAAATGTTCATGTTAGTCAAAATGAAAAAATTAATATTTACAGTAATTATTTATATGATAATGATTCTATCTCAATATTTAATTTAAAACCTAAACTTATAATAAAATCGGATAATAATGATTCTTTTAAAATTACTGGTGATGAAATTAGANTAAATCAAGTTGACTCAATTCTTTTTGTTAATAATAATGTATATATGAAAAATGATTCAATTAAAGGGAAATGTAATAAATATATTTACGATTTAAAATCAA
Organism: Flavobacteriales bacterium; assembly: GCA_002715445.1. Lineage (GTDB taxonomy): Bacteria > Bacteroidota > Bacteroidia > Flavobacteriales > TMED113 > TMED113. Next base: position 7,663 of record PAZG01000026.1, read on the forward strand.
ATAAAAATTCTTTAACAAAAGAACCTGTTATTTTCATCAACAATCAACAAATAACAGGTGATACAATATTTTTATTTACAAAAAATGAAATGATTGATAGTATTTATNTTAACAATAATACATTTTTATCTTCACAAAAAAATAAAAATTATTACAATCAAATTAAAGGAAATATTCTTCAAGGAAAGTTTAAAGAAAATAAAATAGAATATATTAATATAATTGGAAATGGTCAATTAAAATACTTTAATGAAAAAGATGAAAAAATAGATGGAGTCAATGAAGTTATATCAGATGAAATTGAAATTTACTTTAAAAATTCTCAAATAGACAAAATATATTTTATTGGTCAACCTGATGCTAATTATATACCTATTAATTTATTGAATAATAACGATTTATTCTTAGAAGGATTTTCTATAAGAGATAGTATTAACAAATAAATTTTATAAAACAAAATAAAAAAATAAGATATTTATTAACATAATTCTTTAAAAAAAAAGATTAAAAAAATATTAGAATTATAGTGATTCATTAATTTTTTTTTTAGATTTGCCACTGTTAATTTAAATTAATAATAATATTATGAAAAAAATTATTTTGACTTTCGTAGCAATAACTGTTATGTTATTTACTACAGACGCACAGACGAAAAAAGGAACTGTTCTTTTAGGTGCTGGTTCTCAGTTCAGTGACACTGAATGGACACAATGGTCAATCACTCCAAAAATTGGATATTTTATCCAGGATGGTTTAGCTATTGGTGCAATGNTTCACTTTAATACTGACGATCAGTATTTCCCAGAGTACGACGGGGTAGCTGTACCTTCAGCAACTGCACCAGGTGGTGTTGAGATTATTGGTGCTCATGATGAGTATACNTTAACTAATAACTCAAGAACTTTTGGTGTATTTGGTAGATACTATGCTGCTAGAAATTTATTCATGGAAGTGAATATGTCAAGCGCTACTACTCAAACTGAAACTTGGGGAACAATGAGCTCATACGTTGTTGATGGAGCTGGTAATATCACTTTAGAAGAAACTGAAGGGGTAATGCAAGCTAGATCACAATCAACTCACGTTGGTATAGGTATGGGTTACACTCTAGTTTGGAGAGAACATTTTGCTGTAGAGCCTTATGTTAATCTAGACTTAATCGTTGATGGAGAACAAGTAAGTACTGGTAATGAATCAGTTGATTTATCAGGATCTAGCTTCATCGCAGGTGTTAACTTTAGCTTATTCTTTTAATAACAAACCTTATTTGTTATAAAAAAAGGCCTCANNTGAGGCCTTTTTTTTTACATAAACTTTTCTTTCCATTCNNATATATTTTTTTTCCAANTTTCATTTAGATCCTTTAAAAGNAAAACAGAATTATCATAAATTATTTTAGGTTNAATAATTCTTTTATTTAATTTAATCTTAAAATCATTTAATCTCAAGTAATTAATCTNATGATCATCATTTTCAAAAAAAATGTATTCTCTTTGAAAAAAACTTCTATTTAAATTTGACTCTAATATCTTTATTTTATTAAATAATTTATCTAACGAACATCCTGAAGCATTAAAAAAATTATTATCAACAGATATAATTATAAAATGAGATTTATATATTAAGTAATTTGACTTTAAATCATTTCCATGAGATGTCCATTTGGATAAAAATAAATCAATCTCTTTAATTATGTAANTCTCTTCTTCAATCGATAAGGGATTAATTGTTTGAAAAATCCAAATTTTTGATTCAATATCTAGGTTAGAAAACATAATTAATTAAAATCATTTTTTGCCCTAGAAATAATTTCAACTATATCAAGAACTTCTATCTTATCTTCCAAATTTTTGTTTTTTATACCGTCTGTTAACATTGTGTTACAAAAGGGACAAGAAGTTGCAATAANAGAGATATCTAAGTTAACTGCTTCTTCAGTTCTTTCAATATTAATATCTTTATTTCCTTTTTCTGGTTCCTTAAACATTTGAGCGCCTCCGGCTCCACAACAAAATGACTTTTTTTTAGAACGTTTCATTTCTAAAAGNTTAAATCCAGCAGATTTAATTAATTCTCTAGGAGAATTATAAATATTATTACCTCGGCCTAAATAACATGGATCATGATATGTTATCTTTTTACNAAGATTTTTTTTAGAAAGAGTTAATCTATCAGTTTCAATTAATTTCAAAATATATTCGGTATGATGATATACTTNGTAATCTCCACCTAAAGATTTATATTCATTTTTTAATGTATTAAAATCATGAGGGCAAGTAGTAACAATTTTTTTAATGTTATATGAGTTCATTAATTCAATATTAATCATAGCTTGCATTTGAAATAAGAATTCATTACCAGCTCTTTTAGCAGTATCACCACTGGCAGATTCCTCAGTACCTAGAACACCAAAATCTACATTTGCTTCATTTAAGATTTTNACAAAAGATCTAGTAATCTTTTTTGCTCTATCATCAAAGCTTCCTGCAGACCCAACCCAAAATAAAATCTCAGGGNTTTTGCCTTCAGAAGACCATTCTGCCATAGTTTTAACTTTTAAACTCATATATTTTATTTGAAAACTTGTATTTTAACTTTCTTTTCGACTAAATCAGTAAAATTACCATCATACCTTGTTGCTCTAACCATATGATTATCNATCCAATGATAATTACCTCCTCTNGGTTTGTCCATTAATAAAGCATGATATTTAAATCCATTTTCTTTTAACCATTTTTCAGTTACACCTCTATGTTTTTCTAACCTAGATGTAAAAAAAGTGATTATATGACCTTCTTTGTACCATTTATTTAATGTATTTAAGGCTTCAGGGTAAAGTTTTGCTGATGACATTCTTTCTGGTTCCTCATTAGGAATATCATCGCATATAGTACCGTCAATATCAATCAAANAGTTTTTAATACCTTCAGGAAGTACTGGNCTAATAAATTTTCCTTTAACTTTTTTATTTATTAAACTTAGTTTATTCATTTTCTTTCCAATTTAATCTATCTGCAGATGGGAAGGGCCAAGGTGCACCATTATTTTCAATATTTGAAAAAACTGTATTTAACTCAGATGGCGCTGCCGATTCTTCCATAACTGTATAACGTCTTAAATCAATAATTATTGATAATGGATCTATATTAATAGGACAAGCTTCTACACATGCATTACATGACGTACAAGCCCATAACTCTTCTTGTTTAATATAATCACCTAATAAAGACTTTCCGTCATCATATTCGGCTCCATTTTTATCAATACCCTTACCAACCTCTTCTAATCTATCTCGAACATCCATCATAATTTTTCTAGGAGATAGTTTTTTTCCAGTGTAATTAGCAGGACATTCTGAAGAACAACGACCACATTCAGTACATGAATAAGAATTTAATAGTTGAAGCCAATTTAAGTCTTTAACATCTTTTGCACCAAATCTTGAGGGAACGCTATCAGAGTTGGATGAAAAAGAATCAGCATTGGGATCTAACATAATTTTAACTTCTTTAGTAACAGAATCCATATTTGAAAANTGGCCTTTAGGATTAAGCTTAGAATAATATGTACTAGGAAAGGCAAGAAGAATATGAAGATGTTTAGAGATTGCTAAATAATTTAAAAAACCTAAAATTCCTATTATATGGAACCACCAACAAAATCTTTCAATATAAATTAATGAACCAGTATTTAGGTTGTTTATTAAAGGAACTATGAAAAAATCACTTATTGGAAATGCACCTGCTTTAATGTATTTTTCTTGATTAATTTGTAAAATTGAATCAGCTGCATTCATTGTTAAGAAAGCTAACATCAATAATATTTCAAAGAGTAAAATAAGATTACCATCTAAAGAAGGCCAACCTTTCATTTCTGGTTGAACAAAACGTTTTATTCTAATTATATTTCTTCTTATTAAAAAAATTATACAAGCAACAATTACAAGAAATGCTAAAATTTCAAAAGATATGATAAGAAAATCATAAAAGCCCCCTAAAAAAGATAAAAACCTATGGGTTCCAAATAAACCATCTATAATGATTTCAATTAATTCTATGTTAATTATAACAAAACCTATATAAACTATTAGATGCAAAAAAGCTACAAGAGGCTTGTCAAACATCTTGGATTGACCAAAAGCAATAAAAAAAACTCTTTTCCATCTTTCTTTTTTGTTATCTACTTTAACCCCATCTCTTCCTAAACGAATATTTCTAAAAATCTTTTTTATATTAAAATAAAAAAGAGTAAAACCTGAAGTTAATAGAATTAAAAAAATAAGATTAGAAATTTCAAATTTCATAAATTAGTTATTTTTAAAACTGTTATAAAACATGCTTAATATATTTTTTAGGATTTTTTTCAATATCTTCCATTAAAGATTTAACACTTTCTAAGGTTTTTGTAATCTTTTCATATAAATCTTTGTCATTAATTATTTTTGATGCCGTACCGCTCCCTTCATTGATATTCTTTAATAATGCCTCTAATTCTAATAAGGTTGTATTTATTTGATTAGACATTTTTTTAAATTCAATATCAGATAGATCTTTGCTTAATTGAGACAAATTGTTTACTGTTTGTTTTAATTTGTCTTTATTTTCAGATAGACTAATTGAAAATTCATCCAAATTTGTAATAAAACTACTAATATTTGATTGATTGTTATTTAGTAAATTATCTACAGAAGAAGATAATTTTTTTAATTCTGCTAAAGTTTCAGTAAATGCCAATAAAAATACAGATAAATCATCTTTTACAGAGCCAAATTGCTCAGCGAATTCAGTAGTTAATCCTTTATCTACATATCCATTTAAATAATCTCCAGTTTGTGCAGGTTCTTGGCTTTCATTAAAGCAATATATTTTTGATAAATAATCCTGAGTGTTATCAATATTTATTCCTTTAGAACCAAGTAAATCCGAATCAAAAATTGAAAGAACAGTATTGAGATAAAGCTTTTGTAAAATACCATCATTATCAATAGATATTTGAACTATCCAACCATCTTCCATTTCACAAGGTAAAGTGTCTTGATTATTTGATAATCTAATATTAGTTACTTGACCTACAACGCTTCCTTTATAAAAAACATTATCAGAAACTTCTAAACCAGCTAAATCGGAGTAAAAAGCAAAAAAGTTATTGTCTTGTTTAAATGGATTGTTATCTCCAGATAAAAATTTTATCCCAAACCAGAGTAATGAACCTGCAATTAAACAAACAAAACCTATATATATTTCTTTTTTTATTTTCATATAACAAATTTAATCTTTTTTAATCATCTCAATAGCTTTTTTTACTTCTGTCTTATTTCCATTTACGAAAGCAACAATAAAACTATCAGAAAAACCTATTTCTTTTAACTTATTTTGATAATTTTTAGCAGAATTATATGATTTTGCTTTTCCATAACAATATTTATGGACGTTATTCTCTAAAAAATGTAAAACTAAACTATTATCCAATTTTTTATTTTTAAAATCAACTTCTTTTTCCGAACTAAAAAATTGAACTGAAAAAAAAACATTAACATTATTATTTTTATCAATTTTAATTAACTCATCCATCCTTTGCTCAACTACAGCTTCTAACTCATTTTTATACATTTTAACAGCTTTAAATATTCCTGATGCAATCTCAATCCTACCATTTTCAGTATTAAGATAATCTTCCTCTTCTTTATTAGTTAAAAAACCTGTTTCTATTAATACACTGGGCATTGTTGCTCTACTTAATACCAAAAAACCAGCCTGTTTAATTCCTCTATCCTTACGTTTTGCTTGTTTAAATTCTTTTTGAACTTTGGATGCAAAATTTAAACCATAATTTATGTTTTCAGATTGATATAGAGTTAGAGCTATATAGGATTCTGGTTTATTTGGATCAAAACCTGAATATTCTATGTCAAAATTATCCTCTAGTAAAATAGATGAATTTTCTCTCATTGCAACTTCTAAATTACTTTTTGTTTTATGAGCACCCATTACATAAGTTGTTGTACCATATACTGATTCACTTGTAAAAGCATCACAGTGAATTGATATAAATAAATCTGCTTGATACGTATTAGCTATTTCAGCTCTCTTAGATAATTTCACGAAAGAATCATCGTCTCTTGTATAAATAACATTAATATTAGGATAATCTTTATTTATATAACTTCCTAATTTCAATGATATATCAAGAGCAATATCTTTTTCAGTTAAAGAATACCTTCCAGTTCCCAGAGTGCCTGGATCTTTTCCTCCGTGTCCTGGATCAATTACTATGGTGTTTATTCCTAAAAATTGATTTGTTTGAGAATTAATATTAGAAAAAATAAAAAAAACTATAAGAAAAAAAGAAAGCTTTCGTTTCATAAAGAATAATATTTTTTTATGATATTTAGAAATATATATTAAATAATTCAATTGAGTTCATATCAAAATAAAATATTACTAACAATTTTAAATATATTACTTTCAATAAACATATTATTTGGAACGAATAATAGATTATGTTTAGCTGAAACTGATTCTTTAAATCAATCTGAATTAAATGATAAAATAAAATATTTAGCTAAAGACTCAATTATTTATGATTTAGAAAACAATATATTAAAACTTTACAACGAATCATTTGTTAAATACGAAAATATAGAATTATACGCTTATTATATATATATAGATTATGATAAAAATATTTTATTTGCTGAGGGTAAAAAAGATTCATTAGGTAAATATTTTCAAAATCCAATATTTATTGAATCAAATAAAAAATACAAATCTCAAACAATTAAGTATAATTTTAAATCAAAAAAAGGTATTACAACAAATCTAATTACTCAAGAGGGAGAAAGTTTTTTGCACGGAGAAAAAGTTAAAAAATCAGAAGATAATACACATTTTTTGTATAAAGGAATGTATACAACATGTGACCTAGAAGAACCTCATTTTTATATAAAATCAAATAAAATAAAACTTATTGAAAATGAAAAAATTATTTCTGGACCTGCAAATCTTGTAATTTCCGAAATACAAACTCCACTATTTATACCTTTTGGTGTCTTCCCTTTATCTACAAAAAAAAGCTCAGGTATATTACTTCCCTCATATGGTCAATCTGTTTCATTAGGTTTTAATCTAAGAAACCTAGGTTACTATTTTTCTATTAATGATTACATTGATTTAACTTTAACAAGTGATATTTATATGAGGGGAAGTTGGAGAATTGGAGCTACTTCAAACTATATTAAAAGATATAAATGGAAGGGTAATCTTAATTTAAATTTTTCTAATACTAAAATCGGGGAAGAATATAGATCTGACTATTCTTTAAATAAAGACTTTAGTTTAAAATGGGCACATCAGCAGGACCCAAAATCAAAATTAAACTCAAGATTTTCTGCAGCTGTAAATGTTATTTCTAGAAACTTTTCAAGAAATAACATTTTTAATAGCAATCAAGACTATCTTTCGAACACATTTTCTTCTAACATAAGTTATTCGAAAAAATGGACAGGAAAACCATATAACCTATCAATTAACTTGAGACACTCTCAAAACACATTAAGTAAAACAGTTGATTTAACAATTCCAGAGCTTACATTTACAGTTAATAGAACTAATTTGTTTAAAAAAAATAATTCTAAGAGTTTATTAAAAAATTTAGGATTAAGCTATAAATTAAATTCTAAATCGCGATTGTTTAGACCTGATAGTTTAATTTTTAATAACATTATAAATAATTTACAAACTGGGGTAAGACACAATATACCAATTTCTACCTCTTTTAATATTTTAAAATACTTAAA
>PAZG01000027.1 GCA_002715445.1 Flavobacteriales bacterium
AAAAATTTAGAATTAAAATATTTTTTTGATGAGATTTCTAATGCCGAAATTGATTTTATAGAATCCATATACATTTCTGGAATATTACTAAAGCTTGAAATAAAGCCACATATGTTTTCATACCCTATTCGGGCTAATCTAGAAATTACTTCAATTTCATCTTTATTATCACATACAATAATTAATTTTTTATCGTGAGGAACTAAAGCTCCTACCCAGGAAGCAAAAGAATTAGGGGTTTTACCAATATTGATAGAGTTTTTAATATGAATTTTTTCAAAACTAGATGGCATTCTAACATCAAGAAATATTGTATTTCCTTTGATGTAATTAACTACTTCATTCGATGATATTTCTTTTAAAGATTTTTGAATAACTAAACTTGTTTGAGTATAACCTTCCTTATTTAATTTAGCATCGTGAGGAAAATAAGGAGGAGGCTCAGACAGGTTATTTAAAACTAAATCTAAAAAATCTTTCTTATTTTTTTTTTTGTAAAACATAATTATTTAACCTTTGCTCACCAATAGTAGAAATTGTTTCCTTACCAATGTTAGCCCCACATGATGATCCTGGGCCGTGACCTGGATATAATATTGTTGTATCATTTAATTTCATCAAGATATTATTTAAAGAGTCATACAGCTGACCAGCTAAAAATTCCTTTGAAAATTCTTGAGAAACTGCTAAATCTGGCCTACCAACTTCACCAACAAAAAGAGTGTCTCCAGTAAAAACCGCATGCTCGTTTCCTTCCTCATCGAACAATAAAAAAGAAGAGGACTCAGGCGTATGACCAGGTGTATGTAAAACTTTTATTTTAATTTTTCCTATTTCAAAATACTGTTCATGTAAAGCATTTATCACATTATACTTAGTGTCGGCACCCGGGCCAAAAACAATATTAGCATTTAATAATTTAGATAAATCTAAATGACCCGAAACAAAATCTGCATGAAAGTGTGTTTCAAATATATATTTCACATTAGAATTTCTTTCTTTAACTAAGTCTAAATATAAGTTGGAATCTCTAATAGGGTCAATTATAATTGACTCTCCAGCAGACTCAACATAATAAGAAGCTTGTGACAAACAATTAGTATAAATTTGTTTTATATACATAACACTAAAAAAGACTAAATAATAAGAAAATACCCATAATAATTAATAATAAAGAAAAAGTTTTAGTTAATAATTTTATTTTAATTTTATTCATAATCCACTCACCAAACAACATCCCAAAAATAGAAAAAAGAATCATTGGAATTAAAAGATCTATTCTAATATAAAAGTAATTATTGTAAAAATCTATAATGATTGCAAAAGAAGAATTTAATAACATCAAAAATAAAGCACATCTTACAGCCTGCTTAATATTCATTCCCTGAAAAATGATAAGAGTGGGGACAATTATAAATCCTCCTCCTATTCCTAGCAACGAAGTTAATAGACCAACAATTAACCCTTGAAAAATTACACTTTGTCTAGATAATGAAAAACTTAATTTACTATTCTTTTTTAAAATTAAAAAAGCAGATAAAAACATAATGGAGATGAATAATATAATAGATAATTTTTCTGGGAAAAGTGTAAATAAAAAATTTCTTCCAATAATAACTCCAAAAATAGAACTAGCTCCAAATAAAACTAAAGAATTAAAAGGGATAAGCCTATTAGCTATATTTTCTATTGATGTAAGTAAAGAAATAAAAAAAATAATAATTAAAGAATAAATTGTAGCTTCATTAAAAGTTGTTTCGAAAAAAAACATTAAGATAGGTATAGTTAAGACAGAACCCCCACCACCAAATAAAGCAAATAAAAAACCAACAATAAAAAACAAGAGAAAAATTAAATTCATAATAATTTTAAATCATCTATTTTCTTAAATTAACACTCCGTTGTTAAAAACTATAATAATCTTCTTGCGCATAAAGCAAAGAAAATCACTAAAATTGAACTGCATTTCATATTTGGGGTATATTAATTACTCAATTCTTAAAGAGTAATTGAAAAAAAGTCTAACTTAAATTAGGCTTTTTTTCGTTTATAATACTATTAATTTTTAGGACCGATCATATTAGCCGGATTAACTAAGTCATCAAATTCCTCTTCCTTTAAAATATTTAAACTTACGGCAGCCTCTTTTAATGTAATGCCTTTATCATAAGCTAAATTAGCAATTGTGGCCGCTCTATCATATCCAATATGCTTATTTAAAGCAGTTACTAACATTAATGAATTATTTAAATTATGTTTTGATTTTTCAATATTGACAATTATACCTTCTACGCAATTTTTAGAAAATGAGAAACAAGCATCCCCAATTATTTCAGCTGAAAATAAAAAATTAAATGCAATCATGGGCCGAAAAACATTTAATTGAAAATGGCCTTGAGAAGCACCATATGAGATTGCTGAATCATTTCCAATTACCTGAGCACAAACCATTGTTATTGCTTCGCACTGAGTTGGGTTTACTTTTCCAGGCATTATTGAAGAACCTGGTTCATTTTTAGGTAAAATTAATTCTCCTATACCAGATCTTGGCCCAGAAGAAGAAACTCTTATATCATTTGCTATTTTTGTTAGTGATTGAGATATTTGCTTTAATGCATGATGAACTGAAACAATACTCTCACTAGATGAAAGAGCCTGAAATTTATTCTTTGCCACACAAAAATCAAAATTAGTGAAAGTATTAATCTTTTGAACAACTAATTTATCATAACCATTTAAAGTATTTAATCCAGTCCCTACAGCGGTCCCACCAATTGGAAGCTCAGAAATATTTTTTAGATCTTTTTTTAATTGATTTAGACCCATTTCCAACTGCCTATGATATCCCGAAAATTCTTGACCAAAGGTTATAGGTGTAGCATCCATAAAATGAGTTCTTCCAATTTTTATTAAATCTGAAAACTCTTTGGACTTTAAATTTAAACTATCTAAAAGTTTTTCGATTTTTGGAATGGTATGATTAATAATTATTTTATAAGCAGCTATATGCAAAACAGTTGGGAATGTATCATTAGAAGATTGAGATTTATTCACATCATCGTTCGGATGAAGCAAAACTTTATCTGAATAATACTTAGCTCTGTTAACAATGACCTCATTTAAATTCATATTTGTTTGAGTCCCTGATCCAGTCTGCCATATAACCAAAGGGAAATGTGAATCTAATTTTCCAGCAATAATTTCATCACAAACTAAAGAAATTAAATTTTTCTTTTCTTCACTTAAAATTCCTAAATCACAATTAGCATGCGCAATTGATTTTTTTAATAATGCAAAAGCATAAATTATTTCTATTGGCATACTTGATTGAGGACCTATTTTAAAATTTTGCCTTGATCTCTCTGTTTGTGCGCCCCACAACTTGTCATCATCTACCAAAACTTTTCCTAAACTATCAAATTCTTCTCTCATAAAATATTTTTTTAATCAATTAAATTTAAAACTTTTTCGGACGGCCTTGCAATTAAAGCACAATTATCTTTAATAATTATAGGTCGCTCCATAAGAATAGGATTGGAAAGTATAACCTCCAACCACTCTTCATTGGAAAAATTTTTTCCTTTATATAATTTTTTATAAACAGACTCGTTTTTTCTAATTAAATCAAAAGCAGAAATTTTCAACATTTTTAAAATTGCTCTTAATTCATCTTTATCAATTGGACTTTTTAAATATTCAACAATTTCAATATTAATTCCTTTTAACTGAATTATTTTTAAAGCCTCTCTACTTTTTCTACATCTAGAGTTATGATATATCTTCATAATTAATTTTTATTTAATAAATATTCTTTAATGAATGAATCTAGATTACCATCCAAAACAGATTGCACATCAGATGATTCAAAATTTGTTCGTAAGTCCTTAACTAGTTTATAAGGATGCATTACATAATTCCTAATTTGTGACCCCCACTCTATTTTCTTCTTTGATGACTCAATCTCATTTTTCTTTTGATTTAATTTCTCCAATTCTAATAAATACAATCTTGATTTTAATAGTGTTAACGCTTTCTTTTTATTGTCAAGTTGTGACGCAGATTCAGAGTTCTCAATAATTATACCTGTCGGCATGTGCCTTAATCTTACAGCTGTTTCAATTTTATTGACTGCTTGACCACCAGGACCACCTGATCTAAAAGTTTCCCAATCAATTTCTGCTGGATTAATTTCAATTTCAATTTCTTCATCAACTAANGGATATACAAAAACTGAAGCAAAAGATGTGTGTCTTTTAGAATTTGAATCAAAAGGTGAAATACGTACTAATCGATGAACACCACTTTCACCTTTTAAATTACCATAACTGTAGTCACCTAGAATTTCTAATGTAACAGATTTAATTCCAGCAACATCTGCCGATTGATAATTCAATTCCTTTACTTTGAAATTCTTTTTTTCTGCCCACATTATATACATTCTCATTAACATTTCAGCCCAGTCCTGGCTTTCAGTACCTCCTGCTCCAGGATTGATTGTTAAAATTGCCGTCATATTATCCTCGGGTTCACTCAACATTTTTTTAAACTCTAAATCCTCTAACAGGGTTAATGATTTTAAATACTCTTTTTGCATTTCATTCTCTAAAATTTCTTTATTTAAAAAAAAAGAAAACATAATTTCAGACTCTTCAATTGACTCATAACATTCATCAAACGCATTGATAGTATTTTTTATTTGTTTTAATTCCTTCATTAATTTTTCAGCATTTTTAGAGTCTGCCCAAAAGCCTTTTTTTTGAGTTAATAGCTCTTTCTCTCGAACCATTCGTTGCTTATTTTCGATATCCAAACTATTTTTTAGATACTGTATTCTTTTTTTTAAATCTTTTATTTGGTCAATGTTTATCATTATAACAATTAAATTATTGGAATTTAATGATAATTAATCAAATTTGTATTCTCAAATGAAAAACAAATTTCAACTATTATTATTATTTCTTGCTCACATTTCAGCGGGTATTGCCTCTGGAATTGCAATGATAAGTATTCCATGGTATTTTACAAATAATTTAGATTTAAACTCTGCATTTTCATTAATGTTTGGAATAGTAACATTTATTGGACTTTTCTGGGGACTATACTCAGGCGTGATAATTGATAAATTTAATAGAAAATCCATCTTAGAAATAATAAATATATTTTTTGGACTCTTAATTACATGTATTTCTTTTTTTATTCTATTTCTAAATCCAGAAAAAAAAATTTTAACTGTCTTAGTAGGATCAGTTTTTGCAATAACATGTTTTTATTATATTATATATTACCCAACTATATATGCATTTCTACAAGAAATAAGTAAAAAAAAAAACTATGTAAAAATCAATTCATATGTGGAGATTGTCGGTCAAACTACAACTGTTCTAGCCGGATCTTTAGCTGCTATTTTACTATCAGGTATTGTAATATTCAATTTCAAAATAAACCCCTGGCCTATTGAAAATATTTTATTGTTAGATGGGATATCGTATTTAACAGCTGCTTTGATTATTAGTTTTATAAAACATAAGCCAAAAAAAAATAAAATTAAAGAAGAAAAGTCTATTATTAATAGAATGAAAGTCGGATTTAAATATTTAAACCGAAATAGGTTAATTCTTTTATATGCTGTTTGCTCACATATAATATTTGCCTTTCTTTTAGTAGAATTATTTACGCTATTACCGATACTGATAAAAAATTATTTTCAAAAGGAGGGGCACTTATATGCTATAACAGACATTTGCTATGCCTTGGGGGCACTATTATCAGGTTTTTTTATTTATAAGCTTATAAACCATTTTAATAAAATTAAATTAACAATAATTCTAATTTTATTAACAAGCATATCGCTAATTATTTTGATTAGCAATAAATATATAATTTCCCTTCTTATAATATCAGTATTTATAGGAGTAGCGAATTCTGGAGTTAGAATTATAAGGAACTCATTTCTTTTTGATAATATCCCCAACGTTTTTATTGGTCGTGTAACAAGTATTTTTAACAGTATAAATACCACTATCAGAATGATTTTGATATTTATTTTTTCTCTAAATTATTTTTCCATGAAGGAAAATGTAACGGACGGTTATTTATTATGCGCAATTATATTAATTGTTTTTTGCTTACCTATAATTTTTTATTATAAAAAACTAAAAAGTAATTGTGTTATTTGATGAATCAAAAAAATTATATTCTAGAAATTGGCAAGCATCATCAGAACGTAACCTCAAATTAAGACCATGCTTGAAATACCACTTTAACCTAATTGAAGGAAAACCCTGTTTCAAATATGAAATAATAAATGGATGAGCAGAAAGTGTAATATATTTTATACCTTTTTTAGACAACCTACTCTTTTTACTTGCCAACATTAAATACTTTTCCTTAATTTCATCAATTAACAATATTGGAGCTTCTATGTATTTATGATCAATTTTTTCAGTTGTTTGAATTTTCATTACAGGACGAACTCTCTGCCTAGTTATCTCAACAATTCCAAATTTACTAGGAGGTAATACCTTGTGCTTAGCCCTATCATCTTTCATTTGAGCAATTAAAGTCTCTGTCAATTTTTTTCTATTTTCAGCAACATGCATATCAATAAAATCAACTGCAATTAACCCACCCATATCTCTTAATCTTAATTGTCGAGCAATTTCTTCAGCGGCTTGCAAATTAACCATAAGAGCGTTTTCTTCTTGAGAAATATCTTTGTTTGTTCTATTGCCACTATTTACATCTATAACATGCATTGCCTCTGTGTGCTCAATTACTAAATAAGAACCCTGTTTCATAGAAACTGTTTTTCCAAAAGAACTTTTAATTTGCTTTTCAATATAAAACTTTTCAAAAATTGGACGCACACCAGAGTATTTAGATAGAATTCTTACTTTTTGCGGCACATTATCTTGTAAATATTCTTTTAACTCTTTATATAAATCAAGATCATCAACAATGATTTTAGTAAAAGAATCATTTAAAATATCTCTTAGAATTGATGATAATTTATTTATACCTCCAAATATTTTATCAAGTGGTTTAGCTCCTTTTAACTTAGAGTGAACTATCTTCCACTGATTAATTAAATTTCGAAGATCTGCATCCAACTCAGCTACTTTTTTCCCTTCAGCAACAGTCCTTACAATGACACCAAAGTTTTTTGGAATAATACTTTTAATTAAATTTTTTAATCTATCCTTTTCTTTAGTTGATTTTACTTTCTGGGATATAGAAATTCTATTTGAGAATGGTAAAAGGACAATATATCTTCCTGCAAGAGAAATTTCAGAAATTAATCTTGGTCCCTTAGTTGAAATTGGTTCTTTTGAAACTTGAACTAATACTTCATCTTTCTTTTTTAAAAGATCATCAATTTTTCCATCTTTCGGTATACTAGGTAAAGACTTAATTTTATCTAATGACCATTTAAGATTTTTTCCTGAAATAGTACTTTTTACATATGATGAGAATTGATTATATCGCTGTCCCAAATCTAAATAATGTAAGAACGCATCTTTTTCATAACCAACATCTATAAAAGCAGCATTTAGGGATGGAGAAGTTTTTTTAACCTTTCCAAGATATATATCTCCAATACAAAAACTATTTTCAGGTAATATCTTATGCAATTCTATTAACCTTCCGTTTCTTAGCAACGCAACATCGATAGAATCACTATTATTTCTAACTATTAATTCAATATCCACTACAATAAATCTTTTCGCCTAATAAAAATAATTTCACTACTTTTTCTTATGTCGATTTTTTCTAAGACGTTTTTTTCTCTTGTGAGTAGCTATTTTATGTCTTTTTCTCTTTGATCCACTAGGCATAATATCTTAAACTTTTTAATCTTTATAATATGTTTATTTTTCTTTAACCTTATTGACAAATGACTTAGAAGGTTTAAAATAAGGAGCAAAATGTTCTGGAATTAATATGGCAGTATTTTTTGTTATATTTCTACCCATCTTTTTAGCTTTTTTTTTAGCTAAAAAAGTTCCAAAGCCTCTCAAGTAAACACTATTTTTTTTAACAATAGAATCCTTAATTTCATACATTAAGTTTTCAATTACAATCGAAACCTCACTTCTGTCAAGACCTGTATTACTCGCTATTTTTTTTATCAAATCTAATTTAGTCAAAGCATTAAATAATTTAAACATTAATTTTTTATGCCGCCAAATATACTATTTTTAAATTTAAATTAATTATTAAGTCTAAATGATTACAAAAAATGAAAATGATTACTTTGCAAAAAAACTATTAAAATGGTACGAAAAAAATAAAAGGGACCTTCCTTGGCGCAAAACTAAAGATTTTTATAAAATATGGGTATCTGAAATTATTTTACAACAAACAAGAATAGATCAGGGTATAAATTATTATTTAAATTTTATAAAAAAATTTCCAAACATAAAATTATTAGCAAAATCTAATGATGAAAATGTGTTAAAGGCATGGGAGGGTTTAGGATACTATAATAGAGCTNTTAATATGCTAATAAGCGCAAAGNCGATTGTAAATNAGAAAAAAACTCCCAGCTCATATGATGAACTAATTAAATTAAAGGGAATTGGAGAATATACTGCAGCAGCTATTAGTTCAATATGCTTNGAAGAAAAAAAAGCNGTNGTTGATGGGAATGTTTACAGAGTATTAAGTAGAGTATTCAATATGGAAATACCCATTAATTCTAACCAAGGAAAAAAAATATATTTAAATAAAGCTAATTCATTAATTCCTAACAAAAACTTAGGGGACTATAA
Source organism: Flavobacteriales bacterium (assembly GCA_002715445.1). Lineage (GTDB taxonomy): Bacteria > Bacteroidota > Bacteroidia > Flavobacteriales > TMED113 > TMED113. The sequence continues at coordinate 8,772 of PAZG01000027.1, forward strand.
CCAGGCAATAATGGATTTTGGCTCTACACAATGTACCAAACACAATCCAACATGCTCAAAGTGNATTTTTAAAAATTCTTGCTTAGCTTTTAAGCTTGGTGTGNTTGAAAAAAGACCAATAAAAAGCAAAAAAGATTTAAATAAAAAAAAAAGNATTTTAAACTATTTTTTAGTTAATGATAAATCTAATCACATATACATCCAAAAAAGAAATAAAGGTATTTGGAAAAATCTTTTTGAATTACCATTATTTGAATCAAAAAAAATTATTGATAAAAAATCAATCCAAGAAAAAATGATTTTAAGAAAAGTTTTTAATGAAATTACTATAGAAAAAATAAAACTGTCTAAAAATACTTCACACAAATTAAGTCACCAAAATTTAGAAATATATTTTTGGAAAATTTTAGCAAAAAAAATAGACAAAAAAAATAATATTTTTAGAGTTGAAAAAAAAAAAGTTTTTGATTACCCTTTCCCAAAACCTATCAAAATTTATTTAAATGAAATACTTAGTTAATAATATATTTTTTATATTTAGCACATATTAAAATAAATAAATTTATGGCTGGTTCGTTAAATAAAGTTATGTTAATTGGAAATTTAGGAAAAGANCCTGAATCAAAAGAAATGAGTGATGGAACTAAAATGGCTAAATTTCCCATAGCAACTACCGAAACCTACAAAAATAGACAAGGTGAAAAAGTGTCAAATACCGAATGGCATAATATAGTACTATGGAGGGGTTTAGCAGAAGTTGCTATTAATTGGCTTAAAAAAGGGGACTCAGTCTATATTGAGGGNAAATTAAAAACTAGATCTTGGGAAGATGANAANGGANTTAAAAAATATGCTACTGACATACAAGCAGANAATTTAAGTATGCTTGGCAGCAGAAGAGAAACAGATAACTTCTCNCAATCTCAATCAAGCAACCAAAATACTATTGATGAAAAAAGAGAATCTAGCGAAAAAATACATGACTCTTCTAATGAAGAGGATGACTTACCATTTTAATTAAATCACAAATATCTTGGACGACCCCTCAAATTTAATTCTCATATTATCTTGGATAATTTTAGTTATATGCTCTGGGCTAATTTCCGGNTCTGAAGTTGCATTTTTTTCTCTTAGNCCNTCAGATATTGCTGAAATAAAAAAAGAAAAGAATAATAAACATAGAACTATAGTTAAAAATCTTAAAAATACTAAATACTTATTAGCTACAATATTAGTTGCAAATAATGTAATCAACATTGCAATTGTTATTCTATCATCACATTTACTAAGTACTTATTCAAGTATCAAGGTCTTACAAGACCCATTTTTGCAAATTTTAATCATAACAATTATTTTACTTTTATTCGNAGAGGTCTTGCCAAAAATATTTGCAAATAGAAGTCCAAAACTAGTTGCAGAAAAAATGGCAAATCCTCTATTTTTTTTAGGAAAATTATTGAGACCTATATGTAAAATTTTAATTCTATTATCTAGATTAATTGAAAAAAAACTAAAAAAGTCCGAAAAAAAGCAAACAGTAGACAATTTATCCGAAGCTATAAACATAACTTCAAAAAACGAAAATACAGAGGAAGCAAAATTTTTAAAAGGAATAGTGCAATTTGGACAAACGGATGTAAAACAAATAATGAAATCAAGATTAGATGTAACTTCAATTGAAGAAAATACTTCATTTAGAGATGTGATTTCAATAATTTTAAAATCTGGTTATTCAAGAATTCCNGTTTTTGAAGAAAATTTTGATAATATNAAAGGAGTCCTTCATGTTAAAGATCTTTTACCATATCTCAATGAAAATAATTTTAATTGGAATAATGTTTTAAGAAAACCTGTTTTTGTNCCAGAATCAAAAAAAATTGATGATCTATTAAAAGAAATAAAAGAAAAAAAACAGCACATGATTATTGTAGTTGATGAATATGGTGGAACATCTGGAATAGTAACCTTAGAGGATATAATAGAAGAAATAATTGGTGACATTAGCGATGAATTTGATCAGGAAGAAGTTATTTACTCAAAACTAGATAAAAACATATTCATATTTCAAGGTAAAGTAAATCTAAAAGATTTTTATAGAATAATTGAAATAGATGGCGANGCTTTTGAAAATAAAAAAGGTGTTGCGGATACACTGGCAGGTTTTATTATTGAAAACTATGGAGTAATCCCAAAAAAAGGAGATAAATATAATTTTAATAATTATGAATTTACAATAGAGGGGGCAAATAAAAAGAAAATTACATCAATTAAAGTTCATCTTTTAACTTAAAATTTTGAAAAAATTATTTACGCTCTTTATTATTATTATTATTTCAAGCAACTCAATTAGTTGCTTAGAAAAAGAAAATAAAAAATATTTACCCAAAGGGTATCACAGAATTGAATTAGATGTTAAAAATAACATTACAAAATCCTTTTCTTTTGATGACTCAAAATTTTCTTTCAAAATTCCAGANTATTTTGANACATATTCAAATACTAATGAAAATAGTTCAAAGAATTATTTAGAAATTACTTTANATAACAAAAAACATAATTTAAGTTTTATCCTAAATTATAGGGAGATACAAAATAATTTATCTAAACTAATTGAGGAAGCTTATAATCCACAAATATTTAATACTGCTGATGGAATAATTGAAACAAAAGATGAGGAAGGTAAAATACTTATTTATGAGTTAAAAGGGAATGTTGCTAATCCCTATCTATTTCATGTCACTGATAAACATAAACATTTTCTTCATGGAATGATGTTCGTATGTTCAGATCCAAAGAAAAAATGCCAAATAAATATAGACTCTTTACAACCCNTAATTAAATATTTTGAAAAAGACATGTATAACCTTATTAACAGTTTAAAATGGTCACAAAAAGAAACAAATGATGTTCAATTCTAGTATTTTAATTTAAATATAAATTTCTTTAATACTAAACTCACATATACACTAAATAAAATAACAGACGAGTAGGCATGAATTAAAGTTGACCATTTTGGTTTTTCTAAAGAAGGTATTTCAAATAAATACATATATGAGCCAGAAGCTATTAAAGAAACTAAAATTAAGATTAAACTAATTTTCTCAAAACCGACTTTTGGATTATATATTTTTCTTTGAANNAAANTTAGACCGAAAACTAAGAAAATGTTAACCAGCAAAATAACTGGCACTAAAAGTCTATGGAAAAATAATTCAAAAGATGCTAAAACATTAGAAATGTCTTGCTCCACATTTCCTCTAACCTGCGTNCCAAAAAACATTTGAATTAAAGATATAAAAAGCGAAAAATATAAAATGTGATAAAAATGTTTTTTTAATAAAATATTTATTTTTATTAAATACTTCGATTGTATTTTAAAGTTACTTTTTTGTTTGATATTATTTTTAAAGGAATAATGAAGTAAATATTTGCTCTTGTAGAATANAAATAATAATAATGGTACAAAAATAAGTGCAACAAAAAAATGNAAAGATATCTTTTGCGATTCTAAAACAGAATAAACTACATTACGTCCTAACAAATATTGAACTAAACTTAAAAAAATTAAGGCAAATGAAACNCCTAGAAAATATCTAGGAATATTTTTAAAAATCAAACAAGAAAAGAAAAGCATGAGAATAAAGACCCCTGANATAGCACCTAAACATCTATTTATATATTCAACCCAGGTGTGAAAAGGATTGAACTCAGTGTAATCGTGTTTTGTGTAGGGATACCAATTGACTGGAGAAAATTCACTACCTGAAGAAGTATGAGTTAATGAAGCTTGCCACAAAACATCATTTTCAATAACCATTTGACCTTTTGAATAAAGCTTGCCAGATGTCCATGTGACCTGCTCTTCTGAAAATGGTGGNACAAGAAGACCAAAACATTTTGGCCAATCAGGACAACCCATACCGGAACCCGTTACCCTAACAAAAATTCCGGCAAAAATAACAAGAAATATAGATATAAGAGTGACTANTGATAATCTATTAAAAAAANATAAAGAATGGAATCTAGAAAAATAAGACGCCATATAATTAAATTATTTATTTCTTTTANTCTTTTTCTGCTTCTTATTTGATGCACATTCTTTGCTAGCTGATGAACAACAACCAGAAGATTTTTGATCGCAATTNGCATTTACTTTTCCGTTCACCTTACAACATTGCTTGCCTTTAGAACAAGATTTACTTGCTTGGCTAGAGCCAGAAACCAAAGTAATTTCATATGCNCCTCCTCTGTGTTTTTGAAGCACNGACATAATATCNTCTTGANNAATAGTTGAATCATATTCAATCATNGCCATTGAAGAACNGAAATCTACATTTGCAGCAACTACCCCATCAGTATTGTTTAAAACTTTTTGCAAAGCCATAGCGCAACCTCCAGCGCAATGCATACCCTCAACTTTTACGGCCATAACATCACTAGGTGAAGAGCTATTATCTTGAGAGAATGAAAATAAAGAAAAACAAAAGATGATAAGAAACGTTTGGAAAAATTTAGATTGCATATTCATAATTTTATTGTATTTATATAATACAAAAATATAAAAAATATTGTACAAACCTTTTCTTTTATTATATTTGCAGTCCAAAAATAAAATAAAAATGATAGCTGTTGTTAAAATAGGAGGCGAACAATTAAAGGTTGAAAAAGGTCAAACCTTTACAGTAAACAGATTAGAAGGAGAATCCGGAAAAAAAATTTCATTTTCTGATGTTCTTCTTATTGAAGAAAAGGGTTCGACTAAAATAGGAAACCCAAAAATTGAGAACGCAATGGTAAATGCTTCAATCATTGAACATTTAAAAGGCGATAAAGTAATTGTTTTTAAGAAAAAAAGAAGGAAAGGATATAAAGTAAAAAATGGGCACAGACAATATCTAACCAAAATAAAGATTGAAGATATTAAAATGGGCACTAAAAAAACTAGTACTAAAAAGGATTCTCCTAAAGAAAAAAAGGCAACAACTAATTCTAAAGAAAAAAAATAAGTTATGGCACATAAAAAAGGAGCTGGTAGTTCTAAAAACGGAAGAGAATCGCATTCTAAAAGACTTGGTGTTAAGATTTTTGGCGGCCAATTTGCTGTTGCAGGTAATATTATTGTTAGGCAGAGAGGAACAGTGCATAATGCAGGTAAAAACGTAGGAATTGGAAAAGATCATACATTATTTGCCTTAAAAGACGGAACAGTTAAATTTCAAAAAAAGAAAAATAACAAATCATTTGTTTCTGTTCTAGATTCTAATTAGAAACTATTATATTTTTTTATAAGTTATTCCAACTTTCAATATTTACTTGAAAAAAAAACTATTAACTTTATATTTGATAGTAATATATTTTTCAAAATGTTAGATATACAATTCATTAAAAAAAATTTAGAGGAAACTATCTTTAGATTAAAAAAGAAAAAAGAAGATATAGAACCATTGATAAATAAAGTTCTCAATCTAGATGAAAAAAGAATAAGTTTTCAAAAAAAATCTAATTCTATTCAAGAAAAAATTAATGAGAATTCAAAAAAAATAGGCGAGCTATTCAAATCTAATAATTTGGATGAAGTTGAAAATTTTAAAATTTATGGAGCAAAACTAAAAGAAGAATTAAAAATTATTTCAGAAAAAGAAAAAAAAGTTAAACAAGAACTTAATTTTTACTGCATAAATATTCCTAATATACCAAACTCATCCGTGCCAAATGGAAAGTCAGAAAAAGATAATTTAATCGAAAAGACAGAAAATAAAAGTTTTTTAGAAAACTATAACTACTTGCCTCACTGGGAACTTTGTCAAAAATATAATTTAATTGACTTTAAAAAAGGAACAGAAATTTCAGGTAGCGGATTTCCTTTGTACAAAGATAAAGGAGCTATAATTCAAAGGTCATTAATTAATTTTTTCATTGATTTTAATACAAAAGGTGGATATGAAGAATATATACCCCCACTATTAGTTAATGAGCAATCTGCATTAGGCACCGGCAATTTACCTGATAAAGATGGCCAAATGTATCATGTAGAAAAAGATAACCTATATTTAATTCCAACTTCAGAAGTCCCTCTAACTAACATCTTTAGAAATGAGATAATTAATCCTAAAAAATTACCAATTAAAATAACAGCATATACCCCATGCTTTAGAAGGGAAGCTGGTTCATACGGGAAAAATGTTCGAGGACTAAATAGACTCCATCAATTTGATAAGGTAGAGATTGTTCAAATCACTCATCCAGATGAATCATACAAACAACTTGAAAAGATGATAAATCATGTAGAAAAATTATTAATAGAATTAGAACTGCCATATAGATTGGTTAAACTTTGTGGAGGAGATTTAAGTTTTTCTTCAGCAATAACATATGACTTTGAAGTCTATTCAATTGCGCAAAAAAAATGGTTAGAAGTTAGTTCTATTTCAAATTTTGAAACTTTTCAGGCAAAAAGATGTAACATCAAGTTTAAATTAAATAATGAAATAAATTTTTGTCATACACTAAACGGAAGCTCATTGGCTTTACCTAGAATTTTAGCTGCTATATTAGAAAATAATCAGTCTGATAAAGGCATTCAATTACCAAAAGCTTTAAAAAAATATACTGGATTTGAAGTTATCAATTAAACATATTCTTTTATCGACACTATCATTAACTTTAATTAGCCGTGCTGTTTTTTTCTATTTAAATAAATCTACTAAAAAGGATTTTTTGAATTCAAATGATAAAATTGAGACTTTAGAATCAGAAATACTAAATTTAGAAATCAGCAATCTCAAAAAAAACTACGAACTTTTAGAAGCATATAATTATAATGTTGTTCTAAATAGACTTCAAACTGCAAAAGCTAATGAACTAAAATTACAAGAAATTTATAAAGACAGTATCGTGTCAGAAAAATTTCAAATAAAATATAAAGAATACAATGACTGTGTTAATTTATTATATAATACAACAACTCATGAAACTATTCATTTACAAAAAAAAATTCTAGATTTAGTTGAAAAAGCCGGTGAAAATAAAAAAAATAATTTACACACATCTACAATACAAAAAGATGTTAAATACACATCGTCATTAATTTTAAATAAAAAAAATAATATTGAAAATATTTGCGCAAAATTTGACTCACTACATTTTGTGATCAACACATATATTAAATGAATAAAATAACAATTATAATTATATGTATTTTTTTATTTCCTAAAAGTTTATTTAGCCAAAAAGATATTTCATCTGCAAAAGAATTATATAAAATAGGTGAATATGAACAAGCCGCCGAATTATTTAAAAAAATAAAATCAAATAAGAATTTAAGTAAAATATATAAAACATATTTTGACTGTTTAATAAAAATAAAAGAATATAAAGAAGCATCTGAACTTTCTAAAAACTACTATAAAAAATCAGGAAAAAATCCAAGTATTTTGATAGATCTGGGAATATCTTTATCACTTAACGGAGATGAAAATGAAGCAATTGCAAAATATGAAATGGCTCTAAATCAAGCAATTGAAAAACCTAATTTTTTATTATCTGTTGCTTCTAAATTTTACTCATCAAAACTATATTTATACGCACTTGATGCATATACTGAACTGAAAAATAAAAATCCAAATAGTAATTATTCATTCCAAATATCAAATATATATTCACAGCTTGGGCAAACAGAAAATATGTATAAGGAATTAATTAATTTAATTTTAACCAATGAATCATATATACAAACATGTAAAAATAAAATACGAACTACAATTAATAATGATAGAGAAAATGAGAATAATTTAATTTTAAAGAAAATTTTAATTAATAAAATTCAGAAAAACAATTCAATTACACTAAATGAAATATTGATCTGGCTATATCTTCAAGAAGAGAATTTTTTAGATGCCTTAAATCAAGAAATCGCACTTGACAAGAGAAATAATGATAGGGAAAGAGAAATATTTAAATTAGGAAATATGTCTAAAATAAATAATAATTTTGAAATTGCGGAAAGCGCTTACAGTTATTTAATTAATAAAAAAAACAAATCTTTTTATTACGAAGAATGTATAATCCAATCTTTAGAAATTAAATATTTAATTTTTAAAAAAAGAAAAACAAATAATTCAACTGAAACTACCAAAATAATAAAAGAATTTGAAAGTAAATTAGACGATATCGGTATAACAAATGAAAGTATTCCTGCAATTATTCAATTATCAGATATTTTAGCATTTCATGGAAATAATTTAGAAAAAGCGAAGAGTATTCTTAATAATGTGATTACAAAAAAAACATTTACCGACGAAAATATTGCCCAATGTAAAATTAAATTAGGAGATATATTATTAATTGAAGATGATGTATGGGAAGCACAATTATATTACTCACAAGTTGAAAAAAGTTTTAAACATGATTTGATTGGTCAAGAAGCAAAATTTAAAAAAATTAAAGTAGATTACTATTCTGGTAAATTCAACTGGGCCAAAGCACAACTAGACATACTTAAGCAATCTACCTCTAAACTTATCTCAAATAATTCAATTGAACTATCATTATTAATTAGCAATAATTTAAATTTAGATACAACTCAAATTCCACTTCAATTATTTGCTGAAGGTGAGTTGCTTTTATTCCAAAATAAATATAATGAAGCATTAAAAAAATTTAATACTATTGAAGATATTTACCCTAATCACAGCTTACAAGATGATATTTTATTTCATAAAGCATCAATTGAAATCAAGAAAAATAACTATGATTTAGGAATTACTATTCTTGATGAAATTTGTAAGAATCATAAAGAGGAAACTTTATATGATAACGCTTTATTTGAACAAGCTATTACATACGACTATCTAATTGAAGATTATAAATTAGCTCAAGAAAAATATAAAGAAATACTTTTAGAATGTCCTGCAAGCATTTTTGTGCCTGAATCTAGAAAAAGATATAGATACTTAAGAAATTTAATTGACTAATTTAATGAATCAAAAAAAATTTAATCACAAAAAAAAATTTGGTCAACACTTTTTATTAAATGAAAAAATAATTTTACAGATAGTAGAATCAATAGATTATAAAAAAGACTCACAAATAATTGAGATTGGTCCTGGGCTAGGAGCCCTAACAAAACATATTGTAAAAAAATGCAATCCAATTATTATCGAAATTGACTCATCTGCAATAGAGCTTATTAAAAAAAACATTTCCAAAGACATTACAATTATTCATGGTGATTTTTTAAAAATTAACTTAAACCCTATTCTTAAAAAGAAAAATATTATTATAGGCAATTTTCCATATAATATTTCTACTCAAATAATTTTCAAAATTTTAGAACACAAAAATAAAATTCAAACTGTTATTGGAATGTTTCAAAAAGAGGTCAGTGAAAGAATATGCAGCAGTCCAGGTTCAAAAAAATATGGAATTACCAGTGTGTTGGTGCAAGCATACTATAACACAAAAATATTATTTAATGTTGATAGGGAGAATTTTTTTCCTAAACCAAAAGTTGAATCTACGGTTATAAAATTAACTAGAAATAAGACTAGAAAGATTAATTGCGATGAAAGTGTATTTATAAGCTTAGTAAAACAGTCTTTTAATTTAAGAAGAAAAAAACTAAAAAATTCGCTTAAATCAGTACTCCTAAATTTTGAAAAAATCGATTTAGATTTATTAAATAAAAGAGCAGAGGATCTTAGTGTAGAAGAATTTATTAAACTAACTAACTTAATAACTAAAAATGAATCTTAAGTTAAATAAAAAATTTATTGAAGATCTAGAAGGACTAATTAAAGAAAAAACAGATGAAAGAATAAAAGAT
>PAZG01000028.1 GCA_002715445.1 Flavobacteriales bacterium
TGCTGGTGATGCTGGTGATGCTGGTGATGCTGGTGATGCTGGTGATGCTGGTGATGCTGGTGATGCTGGTGATGCTGGCGATGCTGGTGATGCTGGAAGCGATATGTAATCAGTTTTTCATCAATAAATTAAAGCCTCTTTTTTTAAAGAGGCTTTTTTGTTTTTAATTATATAATAAAAAAGTCATATCTTTGTTAACTTATTATAAACCAAAAAATCCTAAAATATGAAAAATTTAATGTTTGTTTTGTTAGCTGTATTTNCTTTTTCTTTTTCTTTTGCTCAAANTGATAAGAATTCTAAAGAAAATGCANTANNNNTAAAGAAAAATACTGCTGAAGTTGTTAGATNTTTAACAAGTGAATTAAAATTAGATGATACTCAAAAAGCAATAGTTTANAATGCATNTGGTGAGTATTCAAGTAANATATCTGTTCTTAANGAAAAAATGGCTGTAAAGGGNGCTAAAATGACTGAAGCTGAAGTTAAAAAAATGACTNTTACNAAAATGNCNGAATGGACTNAAAAAAGAGATGAAAAAGTTATGGATATTTTAAATGATAAACAAGATGCAAAATATTTAAAGCTTTGTGAAAATTTTGACCCAATGTCATTAACAATGAAAAAGAAGAAAAAGTAATTTTATTTCTTTCTAGAATAAATTAAAACCCCTTTAATTTTAAAGGGGTTTTTTTATTTAATAATTGTAATATATCCAACATATGATTCTTTTTGATCATTTGGTATATTAAAAACATCAAAAACATAATAGTAAACACCGTCGCTTACAAATTTTTTTTGATTTGCTTCTACATCTCTGTCTGATGAAATACTAGAGTATGGTTTAGAATTAAAAATTGTTTTTCCGTCCCACCAATCTTNATTTAAACCATAATCCTGTGCCATAAATATTATTTCTCCCCATCTATTATATATAGATAATAAGGTTTCAGAATAATTACCAGGTGTTAAATTGTCAATAATAAAAAGGTCATTATTTCCATCACCATTAGGTGTAAACACATTTGGAATTGTTGGTTCACAAGAAAATCCTACTTCTATTGTTGAGACTTCATCACATGCTTCAAACTCAAATTCATAAATACCATACTCTGGAACAGTAATTAATGTTTGGGTTGATAAAGGATCCTCAATAAATGCGTCTGCTGGACCATTTATTTGGTTCCATGGTCCTAAATTATTTGTTTCTTCTGTATATGCGTATAAATATGCTTCAAGCAGGCAATCAGAATGATCTGGAGATATTAAAACGGGTGGAATTGATTCAAATANTACATCAACTGTATTAAAGGAACCACAACCTTCAAACATAAATTGATAATTCCCATATTGACTTACTTCTACGGATGTGATTTCTGAATCTGAATCGCTAAAAATTACGCTAGATCCTAAAGGAGAGTCGATCAAGCTCCACCCAACTGGGCTATCACTATTAGCGGATAGTATTGCATCATAAGAGCAATTAATAGTTGGAACAAGTTCGATTTGTGGTATTTCAGGCAGGAAATCTACAGTAATTGAATTACTTAGTCCACATCCATAATAAGTGAAAATATATGAACCATAACTATCAACACTTACTGTTGGATTTAANGATAATATATTATTAAAAATTGCATTTCCAGGCCCTTCAAAGTCCCAGTAACCTGGGTCTCCTAAAATATTGATTACTTCTAATGATATATCTTCTAAACAATATGATGTTGTTTCACCTGTAATTATTGGAAGTGTTCCCAAAACATTAACTTCCTGATTAAAAACAATATCTCCACAAGATTCAAAACTAAAGTTATATGTTCCATATGCAATTGGAGTAGCGAAGGTATTTGAGTTATTTGGGTTTGCAATTAGCATATTTAGAGGGTCATCTACTATCCAATTACCTTCAACTGAAGATAAAAGTTCAAAAGACGATAGACAATAAACTTGAGATGGAACATTAAAATTGTAATCATCATCAGTAAAATTGACACTAACTTGGTCAGATGATATGCCACAATTATTTGTTAAAGTCCATTCAAGAATATTTTCACCTGGACCTACATTAGTAATTATTGCATTTGGATCTGTAATAGAGTTAAATTCTGCATATCCACTTATAATACTCCAAGAACCAGTCATAATACCACCAATTGGATCATTTATTGGTTCATTTGCAGAAAGGGAAGTGAAATTATCACATGTCAATATAATATCATCACCTGCAATAGCATCTGGCTCAGGGCATGTTTGTTGAATTGGGGACATGTTATCAATTAAAATATATGTATTAATATTATTTATTGCNTTTACTTGAAACATTATATAGCTAAAATTTTGAGATGGTATAAATGACACATTATAAGTTGTCCATGTAAAATCTGGAACATCTCCAGAGCTCCATAAGAGNTCATTTTGAGGACAATCACCATAACCTCCCCATACTAAAAGCTCAACAGCATCATTAAACATGTCAGCTTGATCTCCTGATAAATCAATCGAGAATTCATAATTTTCACCGGCTTGCATAGGTTCTGGTAAACCACTGATTTCATTAATCAATTGTTGTGATGCTCCTTCTTGCCAATTTCCTAAAACATCGTGGACTAAACCTAAATATGTAGTACCATCTGACGGTGCTAAATTCACTCCCCACCAAGCTGGTTGAGTGTCAGGAGATTGTCCAGGCATACATGGAGTCCANGGAGCAGGAACTATACCCGGCCCAGAGGGTCCTTCAAATGAAGGGTTTTGAACATATAAATTTTGTGAAAAAGTTAAACTTGAAGAAAAAATAAATATTGATAAAATATATAAATAAATATTATTATTCATCAGAAAAAATTGTTAAGTAGCCAGAATAACTTTCTTTTTGATTATGAACATTATTGAAAACATCAAAAATATAGTAATAAACACCATCTTTCAAAACTTCATTTTTATATGTTGTTTTACCATCCCACCAGTCCTCATTTAATCCATATCCTTCAGATTTATAAACTTCCTCTCCCCATCTATTAATTATAGTTAGTAAAGTATTAGAATATATTCCGGGGCTCATGCCTGAAATATANAAAACATCATTATTTCCATCTCCGTTTGGAGTTAAAGAATTTGNAAGTTGTAATTCACATGAAAATCCTACTTGAATGGTAGATGTTGTATCACATGAATTAAATTCAAATATGTATAATCCATATTCGGGTACAGTTACGTTTGTAGAAAGCTCCCATTCTGTATCTAGAATAGCTCCATTAGGTCCATATACTTGATTCCATGGACCAGCATTTGGGTCAGAAGTAAATGCAATTAATTCGGCTTCAAGAGAGCAGTCTTGATGTGATGCAGAAATTAAATATGGTGCTTCAGGTGCAAAAGTTACAGATGAAATATCTTGTCCACCACAACCATCAAATGAAAATTGATAGGTNCCGTATTCACTAACATTTACATTTGTTGAAGTGTTGTTGGGATTTGAAAAATTAATTATGGAACCTGCGGGCGAACTATAAATACCCCATCCCTCAGGATTTCCAGCAACACTAGCATTTAATGTTGTTTCTAATTCACAAAAGATTGTATCTTGAAATTCTATTTGTGGTTCTGATGGTAAAAAATCAACAAATACAGAACTTGATCCACCACATCCATTAAAAGTAAATTGGTACATACCATACTCAGTTACATTNGCTGTAGTCGAGTTTCCTTGAGATGNAAAACTTACATCACCAGGTCCTATTCCTTCCCATCCATTAGGATCTCCGATAACAAATGCTTCTAAATTAGCACTAAAATCACAAAGAATTGGTTCATCTGGAAAATCAACTATTTGAGGATCTATACTTTGTACATTTACACTTATACTAGAGCTTGTTCCACACCCAAAATATGTAATATTATAAATTCCATATGAGTCAGGAGTAGCTGTAGTTGATAAAGATATTGGATTTCCAAATGAAAGGTTTCCGGGTCCTTCATAACTCCAGTATCCAGGATCTCCTTCTACTTCAGCAGAAATATTAAAACTCGATAGACAGTAAACTTCAGAAGGNCCACTGACAATAGGTTCATTTGTAGTAACTAATACATCTTGAGATACACTATTTCCACAGCTTTCAAATGAGAAAGTATAAGAACCATATGCTGATACTGATGCAGTTGTATTTAAACTATTTGGGTTACTAATAGTCACATTAATATCTGGAGATACTGTCCATATTCCATCACCCTGAACATCAGCAGATAGCTCAATTTCTTCTAAACAAAATACAGTATCAGGAACGTTGATNGTTGGAATAGCATCAATTACTGTAATAATAATTTGGTCTGATGAGGTTCCACACTCACCGGTTATTGACCATTCTAAAATATTTTCCCCAATAGAAAGTCCAGAAACCTGAGTATTAGGATCGTTAGTTGAATCAAAATNTGCAGAACCACTTACTANAGTCCATTCTCCCACTTCATTTTCTTCAGGACTGTTGGCAGATAAAATAAATGAATTTTCACAACTTTCTANATCATCTCCTGCATTTGCAATTGTTGTTATTTCGCTGCTATTNGTTGAAACTTCTAAACTCCACTCACCTGATAGTCCTTGCCATGAATCAATCCACATATCAATTACTAAATAGTATGTGCCTGCATCTAAGTTTTCTGTCCATGAGTATGTCTCTTCCCATGATGTGTTTTGACTAATTTGGTTTTCGCAGCATCCAGTACCTAGTGTTGCATAAATNGTGTTNCCCCAAAAATAATATTCATCAAATTCNTCTTGACTGAGTTCAAAATTATATTCTCCAGAACATGGNATGTTTATTTCAATAATTTCATCTTCATATTCTATCCACCCACAATTCTCACCAGCGTTTTCAGTNTTTCCGCTTGCATTTCCNGGNGCGGTTATGAAGTAATTTGGAACACATGGTCCAGGTATATTTTCACATGTAATAAATTCATTTTCCTGAGTAAAGCCTAAACAATTTTCATTAATTCCTAAACTACATATTGTACCTCCTTCAGGGTTGGCATCAACAGTTATTTCAAAGCTNATACAGTCTGCTCCCCATCCTACATTTTCATCTTGAAACCATGTTCCNTTATTTGCAAATCCGTCAAAAAAAGCTTCCCATGAGCCGTCAGTCACAGTTACATCTGCAGTGTTTCCACTTATTGGGTTTGTNATTTCTGTAATATTTGTAGAAATGACATTAATACCATTTTCAAAATACAAATCAAAACCATCTGCTGACCCCCCACTTCCAATACATATTGTGAGGTCTAATGTAAAACTACCGTCACCATTATTTGTGTTTGTGTTGANAATTATTGATGGTGTGGAATCACATGCTTTAGTNGTACAAATATTGATGAGTATAAAGCACAATGAAAGAAATATAGGTTTTAATATTTTCATATTCAGTAAATTTAAATATTTATTCTTTAATAACATATAAAACATATAAGTTATATTATTACTTTTGTATAAGTAATAACAAATGATAATTTATCAAATAAATATTTTCTTTAAAATATTAAATTAAATACATGTATAAGCTTTTAGTACGAAGATTTTTGTTTTTATTTCCCCCTGAATTTGCTCATAATTTTACATTTAGATTAATAAAAATTTTATTTTCAATCCCTCTAATAAAATTAATATTTAAAAAAAATTATTTACTTAAAAATAGAAAATTACAAAAAAATATATTTGGCTTAAAATTTAAAAATCCAGTAGGTTTAGCAGCCGGTTTTGATAAAGATGCTAAGTTATTTCATCACTGTGATGCTTTTGGATTTTCATTTGTTGAAATAGGGACTGTAACTCCTAAGCCTCAAAAAGGTAATCCAAAACCGAGACTATTTAGACTTAAGAAGGATGAAGCATTAATTAATAGGATGGGTTTTAANAATGATGGGGTTGAACAAATATGTAATAGACTTCGTAAAAAAAATTCTAAAGTTATTATTGGTGGAAACATAGGTAAAAATAAATTAACCCCTTTTAATTCCTCTATTGAGGATTATAAAATTTGTTTTGAATATCTTTTTAATTATGTTGATTATTTTGTTCTAAATGTTAGTTCTCCAAACACTCCAAAATTAAGGGAGCTTCAAGGAAAAAATCATTTNGAAAAATTAATAACATCCGTTCAAAAAATAAATTTATCCAAAGTTAAGCCAAAACCAATTTTAATAAAAATTTCACCAGATTTAAATAATTTTCAATTAGATGATGTAATAGGTTTAGTTGAAAAATATAAAATTTCAGGAATTGTAGCTACTAATAGCACAAGTAGTAGAAATAATTTAAATGAAAAAAATCAAAGAATAAATAAAATTGGTGATGGNGGTTTAACTGGAAAGCCTATTAATTCATTATCTACAAATGTAATTAGATATATTCATAAAAAATCAAATGGAAAAATTCCTATAATTGCTGTTGGGGGAATATTGAGACCAGAAGATGCAATAGAAAAAATTAAAGCAGGCGCTTCTCTTATTCAGTTGTATACTGGCTTTATTTATGAAGGTCCTAGTTTAGTTAAGAACATTAATAAGGAAATTTTAAAAACTATTTAATCATTAACTTCAAGACTTATATTTTCATCCCCTAAATTATATGGTAAGTATGTTATAATAAATTGAAGCATTTCATCAGTAGTTTTCATACTTCCCTTACCATCTCCCCAATTTTTTTCTTTTATTTTTTTTGGAGGATTAAAAGGGTTGTCAACATTATTTTCTGTGTTGTCAAATTCAGCTTCTACAATAATCATTGAATTTTTAGGAATTTTTTTCATTTTTGGGAAGGTATAAAAGTATTGCCATCTAAAGTTCCAATCATCTATCTTAATTAAAGGAATAGTATCATTTTTAGTTGTTACAGCATAAGCTTTAAATGATTTTCCAAGCAAATGCATGTGGGGATTGATGGTTANAATAGATACATCTTTTAAAACTCCTACTTTAGAAANACATTTTAAAGTTTGGTTTGGTTCAATTATTAATTTTGGNTCTAATTTTTGAATTCCGTAAAAAATTGTATCATTTGACACAAAACCATTTTCTAAACCTAGAGTCCCAATAGTAATTTCATTTAATTTTCTTTTTGGAGGTTTTTTTGCAAAATATATTTTAAAATGTGAACTATCCAGTGCATCGATAGGGGAGGGGCCGTAATGAAAGTCNTTTACAAGAATAATATTTTTTTTTGATGCTTTTATTTCGCCNATACCATCTGGATAAGAGTTCATTTTTGACCCAGGTAAGTAGTTGCAAATTGATCTACTAAGAATGGGGTANCTACCATCATCATTTAAAAGGTCTAGTCTTTCAAATGCAATAGAGTCTGGAACATGTTCTGTGTCAACTACTCTTTCACCTGAAAAAATATCTTTTTTGTTATTATTATCATATCTAATTAAGTGAGCGTTTATATGGTGAACTAATTTGTTNTTTCCTGGATAAAATTCTATTTTTTTTATAAACGTGTCATGTGGTAGTTCAAAAGGAAATTTCATCATTAAAAATTTATCCTTGTTATTTCCTAATATTTTGTATGCTTCTTCCATGTGTACAATTAAATCAGGTACCTTTTGTTTATTTGTAGTTTTTGGGAAATTTATTTTTTCATTTTCTATGTAATTATTTGAATTTATCCATTCGAATAAAATATTTTTTTCTTTGTTAGTTATTTTTTTTTCATTTAAAAAANGCGAGTAGCTTGTGTCTGCNGGCCANGGAGGCATATAGTCATTATTTATTACATACTTAATCATTTTTTTTCTTTTATAAACATCTTTAAATGATGTTAAACTAAATGGTGCTGGCCCACCTTTATAATGACAACCTGCGCAGTTATTATATATGATTGGAGCAATATCATTTGAAAAACTAATTTCATCACTTGTTGAATTATTTTTCTCTTTTTTAGAACAGCTAGAAAAAAATATAATTATAGATGTAAAGAGAATCCGGATTTTCATTTATCTTTCAATTATNCACCCTATTGCTGTAGTGCTATTTATTTTTAGTGAATTATCATCAATTGATGATTCAATTGCATCAATTANATAATCATTATTTATATATTGTTTAGTCTTTCCAATTTCACCTACCCAATCATCAATTAGTCCATTNTAANTTAATTCAATATTTTTATTTAAAACAAAGCATTCTGGAACAACTTGAGCATCTAATATTTCTGTAATACTTAGATTTTTATCAATAAATATTTCACCCGTTAAATTATATGTATTTACAAAAACATTAATTTCTTTAACAGAGTAATTGTTTCCTGGAATAAAATTTATAAATAAAACTTTGTCATTATATTCTTTAAATATAAAATTAATTTTTTTTGTGTATGATTGTGATAAAGGGCACTCAGGATCTAAGGCTATAAATACGAATGTTTCGTAGGTTTTTTTTTCAGAATTTAAATTTGATATTGTTTGAGTTAAAATTGATTTTTTTGAATTTTTACAAGCAAATAATCCTAAAAAAATAAATAAATAAATAGATACTTTTATGTGTGATTTATTGAGCACTTTTAGTGATATTGTTTTTTAGTTTTTCAGAATTCATATTAGTTTTAATTTTACCATCCTCAAAAAAGCTTATAGATCCATTTTGTTCGGAAACAGTGATTGATAAACAATCTGTTTGTTCAGTTATTCCTAAAGCTGATTTATGTCTCATTCCCATTGATGAGGGTAAACTAGTTGATTCACTTATTGGTAAAACACATCTTGCAGCGCATATTTTTTTATTTTGAATTATAACTGCTCCATCATGAAGAGGGGAGTTTTTAAAAAAAATACTTTCAAGGATAGGGGAAGATAATTCAGAGTTAATTATTCTACCAGTTTCAATTGTAGAGTCAAGGTTACTATTTTTTTCAATTACAATTATGGCACCTGTTTTAGTTTTCGACATGTTTACACAAGCTTGAACTATTTCATGAATATTTTTTGATGATAAATATTTGTCATTGTTGCTAGGCTTTAAAAATAATTTTTGATTTTCAAATGAAGTTTTTCCTACAACAGTTAAAAATTTTCTAATTTCCTTCTGAAAGAGGATAATTAGAGCAAGGACTCCTACGCTCATAAATTGATCAAATATTTCGCTTACTAAGCCCATTCCAAGAGAAGAAAATATTTTCCACATAATATAAATTGATACTATGCCTATAAAAATATTTATTGCAACTGTACCTTTAATCAGTTTATACAACTGAAATAGTAAAATTGATACCAAAATGATATCTAAAAAATCAAGTAAATTAAAATCCAATGGAAACATTAACTATTTTTTTTAACTAAATTAATTAATTTTCTAGCTTCGTAGCATTCTTTTACATCATGAACTCTTATAAATCTCGCTCCCTTTAATATACAAATTGTATTTAAAACTGTAGTACCATTTAAACTATTTGAAGCTTCACATTCAATAGACTTATATATCATTGATTTTCTTGAAATTCCAATTAATAAATTTTCATTTAAAATCTTAAGTTTAGGAATTAAATTTATTAGTTTAAAATTCTGATTTATAGTTTTTCCAAAACCAAAACCTGGGTCAATTATTAAATTATTATGACCCAATGATACTAACTCCTCTTTTTTTCTTTTAAAAAAATTGAGGATATCTTCTTCAAAGTTTTTGTAAAATATATTTTTCTGCATATTGGAAGGTTTTCCCTTCATGTGCATTAATATATATGGAATATTATTTTCAGCAATATAATTTAGCATGTTTTTATCGTAACTTCCCCCATAAATATCATTAATTATTGTTGCTCCCGAATCAATTGCTATTTTAGCTATTTCTGATCTAAATGTATCAACTGATAATATTACATCGGGAAAGTTTTTTATAATTTCCTTTAAACAAGGAAATAATCTATTTTTTTCTTCTTGAAAAGATATATTTTTAGAAAATGGTCTAGATGAAACTGCTCCAATATCAATTATATCTGCTCCATTTTCTATCATTTTCCCAACATGTTCTATTGCTTTTTTTTTAGAATTGAACTTGCCTCCATCAAAAAAAGAATCTGGTGTAATATTAAGAATTCCCATTATGATGGGATTTTCTTTAGATTTTGCTAATATTTTTTTAAACTTTTTTATTTCTGTTAGAATTTTAAGTTTAAATTTATGAATACTTTTAATAATTTATAAATAAGATGCTAAACACTTCACAATATTTTGATTTAATTATAGAAGATTGCTTTGAGATTTTTAGAAAAAAAATGATTGATTATGGTAGTGCCTGGAGAATTCTAAGATTAAAATCATTAACTGATCAAATATTTATTAAAGCCCAAAGAATACGAAATATTGATGATAAGGGTTCTCAAAAAATAAGTGAAGGTATTGACTCAGAGTTTATTGGAATACTTAATTACTCTGTAATGGCTTTAATTCAATTGGATCAAAAATCTACTTTGCAACCTGATATGGATTTAAATGAATCTGTTAAACATTATAAACATCATATTTCTGAAATTAAAGCTTTAATGGAAAAGAAAAATCATGATTACGGTGAGGCATGGAAAGAAATGAGAATAAGTTCATTCACAGATTTAATTTTACAAAAACTTCATAGAGTAAAGCAGATAGAAGATAACGATGGTGAAACGATTATATCAGAAGGTGTTTCTGCAAATTATCATGATATAATAAATTATTCAATTTTTGCATTAATACAGTTAAAAGAAAATAAACAATGATCTTAAGAACAATTATAAAACCAATAATAGACTCATTTTTTAAATCAATTATAGGAGCAACTCTGATAGTTTCTGGACTAATTAAGGCAAATGATACTATTGGATTTAGTATTAAATTATCAGATTATTTTCAAGATGGAGCTCTTGCATATAGAGTTCAAGATTTATTTGGATGGTCATCATTTTCATTAGAATGGCTTATAGAATACTCTTTGTATTTAGCAATATTTATATGTGTTCTAGAAGTAGTATTGGGTTTTTGTTTAATTGTTGGCTCAAAAATCAAGGAAACAGTGTTTTTACTGATGTCTATGCTATTATTTTTTCTAATTTTAACTCTTCATACTGCAACATGTGGAGGCGGATTATCAGCGTCTGGAATTCAAATTCAATGTGTTAGTGATTGTGGGTGTTTTGGTGATGCTTTAAAATTTACTCCCTGGGGATCTTTTACCAAAGACTTAGTTTTAATCATTTTATTAGTTATTAGCGTGATAATAACTTTTGATTTATATAAAAGAAAAAAAAATAGACCATATAAAGTGAGTTATCTTAATTCTTTATTTGATGATATATTTGCTGTTACTTTTACTTTTATTTTTACTCTTATTTGGTGTGTTATTATCTCTTGGTATTTCCCATTAGTATTGATTTCTTTATTTTTTATTATTTATTTCTTTATTAAAAAATATTACAGTTCTGAGATTTTAATTGTTTTAGCAATTTCTTTAGTTTCACTTGCTTTTTGTTATTATACTTTAAATAATTTACCAATTAAAGATTTTAGGCAATATAAAATAGGAACAGAACTGAAAGAAGATCAACTTTTTAATTTAGATCAGAATTGTTTTGATTGTAAACCAGAACTTATTAATACAAATGAACCATGTTATGAAGAGTTAGCTGCGGATTGTGTTCATCCTGAAGCTTGTAATTATAATCCTGAATGGAAAAATCACCCGGATTATAACTCAGCTCTACCTGAAACTTGGCGTTGTGATTTTCCTAAAGATCATCCTTTATATAAAACAGGAATGAAATGTGAGTGTGAGAAAATGCCTTCTGTAAGAAAGGATTTTCTTAATTTTAAATCTGTTGTTTTGTTTATTTCTAATGATTTCAATAAATCTAATAAATCAGTTTATAAAGATTTGAATTTACTTATGAAGAACTTAAATGATAATGATATAAAAAGTTTTTATGCATTCGCTGGTTCACCACCAAGTTTATTTGAAAAAAATAATATACTAGAAGGCAATAAATTCCTTTTTGCTGATGAAGAAATGTCAAAAATGATGATTAGATCAAATCCAGGGATTTTATTAATTCAATATGGAGTTATTACACATAAATGGCACCATAATAACATGCCAGATCTAAGAGAAATTTTAAAAATCTTAAAAGATTAATTTTGTTAAAATTTTTATTAAAAAAATCCCTTTATAGTTTTTCTGTAGTCTTAGGTATTATATCATTGGTTTTCATTCTTTTTGAATTAATGCCTGCAGACCCTGCTAAAATAAAGTTAGGTGATCATGCAACTATTGAAGAGTTAGAAAGAGTAAGAGAGGAAATGAATCTAAACGAATCCTTTATTAATAGATATTTACTTTATTTAAATGACCTTTCAATTGTTTCAATTCATCAAAATGAAAGATTAAATATTTACCAATCATTAAATCTACTTTCTTTCGATAATTATTCTTTAGTTTTAAAAAAACCTTACTTAAATAGATCTTATATTGATGATAGACTTGTGTCTGAAAAAATATGGGAAGCATTTCCAAATACAATTATACTTGCTTTTACTTCAATAATTATTGCAATTATTATAGGTATACCTATTGGAACTTTGTGTGCAATTAAAAAAGATCATTTTGTGGATAGATTTTTTTCAACAACTAGTATTTTAGGTATGTCATTACCTTCTTTTTTTTCAGCAATATTGATAATGTGGATTTTTGCTTATAAACTTAATTGGTTAACAGGGTTAAATGTTATTGGTAATTTACACGAATTAGATGATTTAGGAAATGGAGAAAGTCTAAAATTAAAAAATTTAATTCTTCCTGCAATAACTTTGGGTATTCGTCCAATTGCTGTAATTGTAAGTTTGACTAGAAATAGTCTATTAGACTCACTTTCTTCTAATTTTGTTAAAGTTGCAAGAGCAAAAGGGCTAAGTGAATACAATGTAGTTGTAAAACATGCTTTAAGGAATTCTTTAATCCCCGTATTGACTGCAACATCTGGTTGGTTTGCCTCTATGCTTTCTGGAGCTGTTTTTGTTGAATATATTTTCGGTTGGAATGGAATTGGGAAACTATTGGTTAATTCATTAGAAAATGTTGATATTCCTTTGGCTATGGGGTTAATTATATTAATAGGTGTTTGTTTTGTTTTAATAAATATCTTGGTAGATTTGATATACTCTGTTTTAGATCCTAGAATTAAATTAAATTAGTTGTATTATGATAGTTATAGCAAACTGGAAAATGAATAAAAATAAAACGGAAGTAAATTTATTCATGAATGAATTTTCAAATAAATTAAATCAAATAGAAACACTTTCTTTAAATAAAAAGAATATATTATTTTCTCCATCATTTCCTTTTTTATCTGAACTTCAGTCTTCATATTCTGATAAATTTTCTTTTGTTGCTCAAAATTGCTCTCATCACAAATACGGTGCTTATACAGGAGAGGTCTCTGTTGATATGATAAAATCTATAAATATAAATTATGTTATGATTGGTCACTCTGAACGAAGAATTTATTTTGGAGAGTCTAGCGAGATATTGATAAAAAAAATAAATCTTTGCTTAGATAATGATATAACCCCTATAGTTTGTTTTGGTGAATCAATTGAAGAAAGAAAATCTAATAATCATTTAGATGCTATAAAGAATCAACTAAATATTGTGCCTCTAAATAATCAAAATAAATTAATTTTAGCTTATGAGCCTATTTGGTCAATTGGTACTGGATTAGTGCCGTCTGTCAATGAAATTAAAGAAGTCCATTCTTTTGTTAAAAGTTTTATTAATGCACCTATTTTATACGGGGGGAGTTTAAATAATAAAAACTGTGATGAAATATTCAATATTCATGAAGTTGATGGTGGATTAGTTGGAGGGGCTTCCTTAGAGCCTGACTCTTTTATTTCTATAATTACCAAAGCAAACGAAATATTTAAAAATAGTATAAAAGATGTGGACTGAATTTGAATTTTATAATATTGATAATAAGTCTAATCAAAATATATTAATAGCTAAATTATCTGATATAGGATTTGATAGCTTTAATGAAAGTGAAGTATCTAAATTAAAAGCCTATATATTAACTAAAAATGTAACTGAATCTTTTTTAGAAGATTTAAAGATTGCAACATACTATAAATTCAAATTTTCTTCTTTAAAGAATCAAAACTGGAATCATCTGTGGGAGTCTAATTTTAAACCTATTTTAATTCAAAACAAGTGTTTTATTCGTGCTCCCTTTCATCAGAAAATAGATGGAAAGATAGATGTTATAATTAATCCAAAAATGGCTTTTGGAACTGGTCATCATGAAACAACAAGAATGATGGTTGCAGAATTGTTAAATTTAAATTTTATTCCAAATAACATTTTAGAT
>PAZG01000029.1 GCA_002715445.1 Flavobacteriales bacterium
TCGTCTGTTGCGGTAACAGCATAGGTGCCTGCCCCAATATTTGAAAGATCTTGTGATGTTTCCCCATTATCCCACGCATATGTGTAGTTACCAGTTCCGCCTGTTACAGTTATATCAATAAACCCATCTGTGGCGCCATTACAAGAAACACCGTAACTAGAGTAATTCGAATGATTTTTTGAGATAATCATTTCTTCAGCTTCTGTAATTGTAAACGGATATAAATCTGTAACGCACCCATTTTCATCTGTAAAAAAAATCTCGTAATCTCCGGCTGATAAATTTTCTATTACACCAGCATTTGAATCAATATATGAGTTTAATATCTCAGCCTCATCTGATTGTAAAATATAATTCCAGCCAAATTCATCACCGCTAGTAATCGAGAAGCTTATATGACCATCGCCCTCCCCATTACATGAAACCCCAAACCCAGTATAATCTTCTAGTGAATCAATAATAATATTAAAATCTGGCTCAGGAGATTCAGTGAGCACAACTTCTATGGATATACTATTTCCGTTACCATCTGTAGCAATTACTGTGTAGGATCCCGCTCCAATATCTCCAAGATCTTGAGTTGTTTCTCCATTATCCCACGCATATGTGTAGTTACCTGTTCCGCCTGTTACAGTTATATCAATAAACCCATCAGTAGCGCCATTACAAGAAACTCCATAATCAAACTCCCCATGATATGAAGAGCGCGAAACAGATATTGTCATGTTTTCAGGCTCAGTTATTATAACTTCAATTGAACCTGAACACCCATTTTCGTCTGTTGCGGTAACAGCATAGGTGCCTGCCCCAATATTTGAAAGATCTTCTGATGTCTCGCCATTATTCCAAGTGTATGTGTAGTTACCCGTTCCGCCTGTTACAGTTATGTCTATAAATCCATTATTTCCACCAAAGCAGCAAACACCAAACCCATTATAGTTTGAGTGAACTTCATTAATTTCTATATTATTTAAACCTTCACAATCATCTGTAGATGGGTTAATAATATTAGAAATAACAGGCGTGTTTCCTAAGTTTAATAGTGGTATAATTAGTATTATAATTATTTTTTTCATAATAGCAGTGTTATTTTATATAAGATTATTATTTTGGCAAAACAGAGCATAAACAATTTTGCTAAAGAAAGTTATTTTCGTCTTGCCTTTGCAATATCCCTAAAGCTGATTTTTTTATAAGTGAAGCTATAGTCACGTATTAGAGAGTTTCCATAGTTGTTTAACCAGTCCTTGTGAAGAGATAAATCTATTTTAGTTGGTGAAACTACATTAAAAGTTACTGAGTAAAGATCATTAATTGATCCCGGAAGAGATATGTTTCGTGCATAATGAAAATTATCAATTAGATTTATGTGTGGAACAAGGTCAATAAACGTACTGAGCCCTGTTTTTTCATTAACAATTTTAGCATTTATATATATATATGGAATAAACCCACCNGGAACNGCACCTNTAGGAATATTGTTTACATCCCAATTAACCCTTGCCTCNATGTGAACATGAGTTTCATTTTCAGCCAAGTGCATTGACTTTGGCATTACATGATCTTTGATTGCCCCTTCAAAAATAAAAACAATTCCTGGGTCAACTCTTTGTTTACCAATTATTAGCTCTGGATTACCGTTTTGTGAAAATACATTTATAGTAATTAAGGCAAGAATTGCAAATAATATTTTTCTCATTTTTATATCTATTTAGTTAGATCTGTCTTCAAAATCTTCTTTATCTCTGTTATTCATTTGTGTGATAATTAGGTATAAGAAAGTTACAAGTAGCACAATCCACAATAAAAGGCTAAAATTAAAGTCTGGATTCATATTAGTTTATTTTAACAGCAGTGCCATATGCAAGAATTTCTGCAGCCCCCTGTGTTATAACAGAAGTTGACATTCTAACGTTTATTACGGCATCTGCCCCCATTTTTTTAGCATCCTCAATCATTCTTTGAATAGCCTGTTCTCTTGAGTCAGCTTGAAGTTTTGTGTATTCACTTAATTCACCTCCAATTATATTTTTAAGGCCAGCAAATATATCGCGCCCAATATTTCTTGCTCTAACGGTACTTCCCCGTGCTATTCCTAGTACTTCGGAAATTTTCTTATCGGGAATGTTTTCTGTGGTAGTAATTATCATCTTTTCAATAATTTGTATAAATATAATAATTTTATAACCTAACAACCCGCGAGATTACAACTTATATTTATAAATACTTATTACGACCTATTACTTAACAATTGATAATTGTGTTTAAATATTATTTTTTTAATTTTCTTATCTTTGCTTTACTAACATCTCTTTAATATGAAACAGATTATATACTTACTTTTTTTATTACTTATCCCTTTCAATGTAACTTCTCAAATTTTAGTTAATGAGATTTTTGCCGATAATGGCACTTGTTGTTTAGATGATTTTGATGAAGAAGAGGACTTTGTTGAAATAATAAATTTGTCAAGTCAATCTATTGATCTTGCTGGCTATTATTTTGGAGATTTAAATGGTGGAAGCACAATTCCCGATGGTTTCCCGGAACTAACAACTATTCCACCAGGAGAGCTTTTGGTTCTATGGTATGATAATGATGAGGAGCAGGGCCCTTTGCATATTGGTGCAAAATTAAGTAATAACGGAGAGACAATAATTGGTATTAATCCTGATGGCAATACTATTATAGAAATAATTTACGGACCACAGTATGAAGATATTTCTTATGCATCTCTACCGGATGGTCAAAGTTTTGACAATGGTTGGGATTTTACGATGTGCCCAACACCTGGTTTAATTAATACATCTTGCCCCATGGTTGAGGGTTGTACAAGTGCGCAAGCAGATAATTATAACCCCGCTGCTACAATTGAAGATGGTTCTTGTATTTATTTAGAGCAGAATGGTGTAATTATAAATGAATATGGTGCCGCAAATTGTGATAATGACGGTAGTGATTGTGGTGATTATGAAGACTGGTTTGAGCTTTATAATAATAGCCCAACAGCACTTGATCTTAACGGTTATTATTTGAGTGATAAAATAGGTGTGCCAACAAAATGGCAATTTACAGATCCCTTTGTTATACCTGCCTATGGTCACGCCGTTGTATACGCATCAGGTCAAGATGTTATGAATGCAGGTGGTCAAGAGGGTAACGGCCCACACACTAATTTCAAACTATCCCAAACTAGATATAATGAATATTTGGTAATCTCTAATGATGCAGGTGAAATTCTTAATTATATTGACCTAAGTCCAACACAGCTGAATCATTCCTATGGACGAACTAATGATGGCGATGCCGCTTGGTCAGTTTTTAACAATCCATCTCCTGGGAATAATAATCAAAACGGCTCGCCTAGGTATGCCACAATTCCCCAATTTGATTTGGGGGCCGGTTTTTATGATAATTCTCAAGAAATATCTATTATAACTGAAGACAATGGGGTTTTAATATATTATACTGTAAATGGGGACTGGCCCACTGATGATGACTTTTTATACGCAGAGATAGATATTGATGGAACCATTTCTCAGGGTGGTGACCCTATTATTGTTGATGAAACAACGGTTGTTAGGGCAGTTGTCTATGATAAATTTGGTCAAAACTTACCAAGTTTTGTTGAAACAAATACATATTTCATTAATTCTGATCACACAACTTATGTGATTTCAGTTTCAGGAGATATGGTCGATAATTTGTTAAATGGTAATCAAATAAAACCTATGGGTTCTTTTGAGATGTTTGACATTAATGGAAATCAAATTGATGAGGCTGTTGGTGAATTTAATGAACACGGAAATGACTCATGGGCTTATGCTCAAAGAGGTTTTGATTACATTACTCGCGATCAACACGGATATAATTATGCAATACGCAGTCAAATATTTAACATTAAAAATAGAGAAGAGTTTCAAAGGTTAATACTTAAAGGGGCTGCAAATGATAATTATCCCTTTACTTTTGGTAGCCCAGCTCATATTAGAGACTCATATGTTCATTCACTTTCTCAAGTTGGTGATTTAAGAATGGATGAGCGAACTCATGAGTCTTGTGTAGTTTATGTGAATGGGGATTATTGGGGTGTTTATGACGTAAGAGAAAAGGTAGATGATTTAGATTTCTTGGAGTATTACTATGATCAAGGTGAGGGTAATGTTGACTTTTTAAAAACTTGGGGGGGGACTTGGACAGAATTTGGCGACAACACCACTCAACAAGAATGGGACGATTTAGTTGATTTTATTGTGGATAATGACATGACTGTAGATGCTAATTATGATTATGTTAAAGAAGTTTATAACACGGGTAGTTTAATTGACTATTTTATTTTGAACTCTTATGTTGTTGCAATGGATTGGTTGAACTGGAACACCGCTTGGTGGAGAGGAAAAAATCCTGAGGGTGATAAGAAGAAGTGGAGATATGCTTTATGGGACATGGATGCAACTTTTGGTCATTATGTTAACTACACCGGCATCCCCGACACTGGCCCTGGAGCAGATCCTTGTGATCCGGAACAATTAGGTGACCCTGGGGGGCAGGGTCATGTGCCAATTATAAATTCATTATTTGAGAATGCTGAATTTGAGGCTGACTATATAAATAGATATGCAGATTTGTCTAACTCACTTTTTTCATGCGATTTTATGATTGCTCATTTGGATAGTTTAATTGATATTATAACACCTGAAATGCCTAGACAAATTGAGCGTTGGGGAGGGAGCCTATCTGAATGGGAGTCCAATGTTCAGGAGTTAAGAGACTTTATACTAACAAGGTGTTCTGATGTAATTGTTAGTGGAATGGAAGACTGTTACGATGTTGAGGCTGTAGGTGTCACGATAATTATCGAAGGAGAAGGGGATGTTGATGTAAATAGTATTGAGCTCGATCCTTTTAACACCCCTTGGACAGGAACTTATTATACTGGCATACCAATTAATCTTGAGGCATCATCTGAAGAGATGGTAAACTTTTATTGGGAAGTTATTTCAGGTGATTTGATTATACCTGACCCCTCCCAACAAAATATTGATATAACAGTTTCTGGCCCCGTTACAATTATTGCTCATTTTGACACTTGTGAAATGGTTGACTCTGATTTAGTTGTTGGGCCCTCNGGTGTTCAAGAAGGAGAAATTGCTCAGTACTCTTTTTCTACTGGTGTTTTAAATGAATTAGAATGGAGTGTAAATGGCGGTGAGGTGTTGTGGACATCCGCTTTTGATAATTCAATTGCTATTTTATGGGATTATGGAATTACTGAAGGATCCATTGTTGTTGGGGCCTTAAACAGTGAGGGTGTGTTAGAGTGTCATACTTTNGANGTNTCTGTTTCAGAAGCNCCTCCAATTACAAATTTAGCNGACCTTGGTATTGAGCAGAGATTTACTGTATACCCAAACCCATCCAGTGGAAATATTAACATTTTATTTACTTATATAGACCAACCATCTAAGCTTTTTATAAAAGACAATTTGGGCCGAATAGTGAGATATATGGATATTCACCCTGNTAATGAAATTACCACACATAGTTTAGATTTATCAGCTCTTCCAAGCGGGTCTTACTATATTCATTTAGTGGGTTCAGAGAGTATTATAAAGCCAATACAGCTCAGTAGATAANGNGCTGTAAGTCANTGTGTTGCANTAATTGTTCCACGTGGAACGCTATCTTCCAAGGTGAACTAGGAGTACGCTTATATCAGATGGGGAAACGCCTGATATTCTAGAGGCCTGACCTATAGTTTTTGGTCGTAATTCTGTTAGCTTTTGTCTTCCTTCAGAAGATATTGATGTTGCTTTTTCGAATTTAAAGTTTTCAGGTATTTTTATTTTTTCAAGCCTTGTTAACTTTTCGGCATTTATTTGCTCCTTTTCAATGTAGCCCTTGTATTTGGTTTCTATTTCAACTTGTTTTATGGCTTCTATATGTTGACCGTTAATTTTAAAAAAATCTTTAAAAATTTGTGTTTCGAAAAGATCTTCAATATTTACCTTGGGTCTAGATAGTAATTGAAATGCTTTTGTTTTTTGACTTATTTTGGACTCCCCTTTTTCGGATAAAGCGTCATTAATTTCATTCGGAGTTATGCTTCCATTTAGAATAATAGGCCTGAGCTTTTCAAGATAGTTTATCTTTTCTTTAAAAATTCTTTTTCTTTCTTTGCAAGCTGATCCTATTTTTTCAGCAAAGGGGGTTAGTCTTAAATCTGCATTATCTTGTCTTAAAATAATTCGAAACTCAGCTCTTGATGTAAACATCCGATAAGGCTCCTCAGTTCCTTTTGTAATTAAATCATCAATTAAAACACCAATGTATGCTTCGTTTCGTTTAAATATTAATGGTTCTTTTTTGTCAATATGTAGACATGCGTTTATCCCTGCCATTAATCCTTGGCAGGCTGCTTCTTCGTAGCCTGTTGTTCCGTTTATTTGTCCTGCAAAATATAAGCTTTTAATTAATTTTGTTTCTAAACTGTGTTCTAGTTGTGTTGGTGGGAAATAATCGTATTCAATTGCATACCCGGGTCTAAACATTTTAACATTTTCCAAGCCTTTTATTTTAGTTAATGCTTCATATTGAACGCTTTCAGGGAGAGACGTGGAAAAACCATTTACATATACTTCGCACGTGTCCCAACCCTCAGGCTCTAGAAATATTTGATGCCTATTTTTATCTTTAAACCTAGTTATTTTATCTTCAATGGAAGGGCAATATCTTGGCCCAATTCCTTTAATTCTGCCCTGAAACATTGGAGATTTTTCGAAACCTTTTTCAAGTATTTTGTGCACATCTTCATTTGTATATGCGATATAACAAGATCTTTGTTTTTTTAGGTTTACATTATTTAAATAACTGAATCCTGTATTGGTATTTTCTCCGACATCTTCTTCTAGTACTTTATAGTTAATTGTTCTTCCGTCTATCCTTGGTGGGGTTCCGGTTTTCATTCTTCCTGAAACAAAGCCAAATGACTCTAATTGACTCGTAAGACCAATCGAGGGCCTTTCTCCGCTCCTGCCGCCAGAAAATTGCTTCTCTCCTACGTGTATTTTTCCGTTGAGAAAGGTGCCGTTTGTTAGAATTACACTTCTAGACTTAAACTCTATTCCCATGTTTGTTTTGACTCCGCATACCTTGTTTTTGTTCACAATTAGTTCAACTACCATATCTTGCCAAAAGTCAATGTTTTTTAATTTTTCGAGTTCCATTCTCCACATTTCCGCAAAGCGCATTCTATCACTTTGGCATCTTGGGCTCCACATGGCCGGCCCTTTTGATTTATTGAGCATTTTGAACTGTACCATTGTTTGGTCCGAGATAATGCCGGAGAGGCCTCCTAACGCGTCCACTTCTCTCACGATCTGCCCTTTTGCGATTCCTCCCATAGCAGGATTGCATGACATTTGTGCTATAGTTTGCATATTCATTGTTATAAGCAAAACCTTTTTTTTCATTTTTGCTGCAATTGCCGCGGCTTCACAACCAGCGTGTCCTCCCCCAACAATTATAATGTCATATGTTCCTTTATACATTTTGCAAATCTAAGTATTATTTCTTTCAAGATAATTATTCTCTTTATCTCTCATTATCTTTTTTTCACTCAATAATTTATCTTTATATCCTACTAAGTGTAATACACCATGAATCATTACTCTCGCAATTTCTTCCTTAAATGTTGTTTTAAATTTTTGAGCATTATCAGTTACTCTTTCGACGCTTATAAAAACATCTCCTACAATATTTCCTTGTGTTGAATAGTCTAAAGATATTACATCTGTGAAAGTATTGTGATTTAAATGTTTGTTATTTATTTTTTTTAAAAAAGCATCAGAACAAAATATGAAATCAATTTTAATGATTTTTTTATTTTCTTTTTTAACACACTCCTCTATCCATTTTTTTGCGGGAAGTTTTCTTTTGATGTCTGGAGTTTTTTCAAAAAAATAATTTATCTTTTTCATAAATCCGGGCGGTTTAATAAAAGGTTAAAATACTTACTTACTTTTTGTTTATAGTAATTCGTTAAGGACGGAGGAGTGGTTTTTAATAACTCAATTTGTTTTTCTTTTTCTATTTGGTATTGATAATCAGTATCATTTTGTATTTTTTCATAATTAATACCTTCTTTAGACTCTCTTTCTTTAGACTCATCTTGCTCCCTCATTGCTTTTTCTAATTCTAGTAATTTAGTCTCTATTTCCTCTTGTCTAAATAAAGTTTCTTCTGAAATAGATTTGTTTGATATATCTTTTTCATTTTCTTTCATTTTTTCGATAGTATCTTTTAATTTAAGCTGATTTTCACCATCAAGGTTTTTTTGAACTTCTTCCAAGGCCATTCTAATTTGCTCTTGCTTAGCTAGCATTTCAGCTAAGTCCTTTGAAAAGCCACTATTGCCCTTTCCGTCTTTGCACTGTTTCTCAAGATTTTTTAAGTGCTCCATTAAATCTTTTTGCATTTTTTGCAAATCTCCNGGTTTTGGNTGCCCATTACCAGGCTTTTCACACTCTTGGGAGCTAGGTAAATCAGAAGCTAAATCTTTTTGCATTTGCTCTAATATACTNGAAAGCAGCACTGCTAAATTATTAGCGGAAGTCATGACATATTGTTGGTTTGATGTCCCTTTATTTGTTTCTCTTTCTCTAAAATAATTAATTGCTGNCTCAGTTTTTTGTTCAATTATATTGATTTCTCTATTTATTGTTGCTGAAATTTGTGGAACACGTTGACTTAGCGCAAAAAGNGAGTCCTCAATAACTTTGGCGTCGTTTCTTANGTCACCTTGTTTGTGCATCAGTTCAATATATTTAGGATCATCATTATAAAGCTTTGAAAATTCTAGCATTAAACTTTCTTCNGATTTAGAAAAGTATATTAAATTTTCCAATATTTGCGNAAGGGTANTCATGTCTTCCATTTGTTTTTCTTGAGACATTTCTTTTTGTTTTTCTTTTAATTTTTTTGATAGACTATTAATTTTTTCGGACGACAATTTTTGAGAATNCGAAGCTTTATTTTTCTTATTTTTTTCCAATTGGTTTAAACTGTTTTCCATTGTTTTCTCTATGTCTTTTTGCTCGCTTTCTGTATTAAGCTGATCATTTTTATTTATTTCTTTATCTAGACTATTTAGTTTATCTAATTCTTCTTTTATTTTATTGAATTGCTCTAAATTTTCATTCTGTTGTTTTATTAATTCTTGCTTTGATATTTTGTTTTCTTTAGATTGATTTGCCAACTCAGCCTCTTTCTTACTTAGNTCATCAAGTTTATTAATAGNTTCNTCTAATTTTTGTTCTAACTCAAGTTGTTTCAAAAGTTTTAAATTTCTGTCTAACTCCTTTTCTATATCTTCGTTTGATAGTTGTAATTTTTGCAGCTCCTCTTGAAGCTTAGATTTATCTAAATTATCAAGCGATTTTTCAATTTCTTCTAATAACTCTTTCATTTCTTCTGGCATTATTTCATCAATAAGCTTTTCGATCTCCTCTTGTTTTTTTAATAGTGATTCACTTAAATTTTGCGTGTTTTTNCGATTTTCTCTATTTTGAGATAATTTATTTTTTAATAGGTTAACTTCATCTTTAATTTTATTGTATTTATTTAGTGTTTCTTTGATTGCTAATTTATCATTCCAATCAATCTCTTCATTTTCAATTAAACTTTTTTGTATTCGCTCTAGCTCTTCTTCCAAGTTTTTAAGTNAAGCTANTTGTTCTTGAACACCATCTTCTANTAAATCATAATCTTCATTATACTTTTCAATTAGTTCTTCTTTGCTTGGNTTTGTAATGTTAAATAGTTTTGTGCTACTTTGTTTATATCCATTGATTTCGTCATTATCGTAGATGGTAAATAAAAAATTAATATTTTTTTGCTCATCCAAATTTAGACTATCAAGATTTATTTCCTTAAAAAAGATTTGGTTCGGAACACCCTTGTCTATTTCAACAAGCTCAGTTATTGTTGTATCATTNGAGGATATTGAAAAGACCAGTTTACTAAATCCGTAATCATCCCCAATTAAACCCTTTATAAAACGTTGGTTTATATTTGAGCTATCTACAATCTCTTGGGCAGAAATTGTTGGTGGTTCGTCTTTAATAATTTCCGCAAAATACTCTATTGGGCTTTCAAATTCTTTAAATTCATTAGCCACGTTTATAACATATTTTGTTGACTCATTTAACTGCTTTTCAATGTATAAACTGTTTTCCTCAGTACTAGAAACTATCTTTTCTCCATAAATATCAAATGAAACTTTATTTGTGTTTTTGGTACTTAAAAGCCAAGAAATCATGCTGCCTTCAGGTGCCTGAATAAATCCAAGGTCTTTAATTTTCGTGGGTTTTATTTTAGTGTAAAGCGGNGGGGTAATTATTACCTCCATGCCAATAATACTAGGAGCTGGTAGTATTTCCAAGTACATTAATTTAGAGCTCACCTCCTCAGAATACAATGTAAATGAAACATTTTTTCTTGGTTTTTTAAAAGTGTAGTTAAATGCGCCCTGATTGTTTTTATTTAATTGGATAGAGTTGTTATTGTATTTTATAAAAACTTTTTCAGGCTCTAAAGCTCCTATGGTTTTTATTTTTAAATCAAAATCATTGCCCTCTATCGTCTTTAGTTCATCTTCAACAACAAATTTAAATGGATCAGGTGGAGAAAAGTCAGAGTTGTATTGAACAATTCTGTTTGTGCTAGTGTAAATAAAATTTGAATTATTTGAAAAAAAAATACTAAATAGTATTATAAACGGGATTAGCGAAATTTTTAAATATTTAAAAGTTGATTTCCAGTTTATTGCCGATGAAAATTTAAAATTTTGAATTTTTTTGTATTTCTTTTCTATGCTTGCTGTAATTACTTCTTCATCGTATTTTTTATTTAAATCTTTAAGCTCTAATATGTTTATTATTTTGTCTTCTATTTCGGGAAAATGTAAACCAATAATTTTTCCGGCATCTTTGTTTGAAATTCTTTTATTTGTTAATCTAAAAAGTTGGGCTAAGGGAATAGCAATGAATTTAATAAAAACAAAAAAGGACGTGAGCATATATGTCCAAAAAAGAAACTTTCTAAATGTATTATTAAAATACATGAAGTATTCAATTGCGCAAATTAAAATAAACAACAAGCCTAAAATAGTAATAGTGGAAATAGTGCCTCTAAAAAGTAAGTTTCTGTAATAGGATTTGATAAACTTTTTTAGTCGTACAGATAAAATTTGAAAGCTGTTATTCATATTGTAAAAATAATATCTTTTTAGTTAACTGATGGTTATTAGCAAAAAAATGAACTATAAATAGCGTATATTTGGTCAATTTTATTAAAATATTGTATGTCCAAACCAGTAAGAGTTCGTTTTGCCCCTAGCCCCACAGGGCCTTTGCATATTGGAGGAGTAAGAACAGCTTTATATAATTATTTATTTGCTAGAAAAAACAACGGTAAATTTATACTTCGAATTGAAGATACAGACCAATCTCGTTATGTTGAAGGGGCAGAAGATTATATTCTAAACAGTTTAAAGTGGTGTGGTTTTGATTTAGATGAGGGGCCAAATGTGGGGGGCGATTTTGGGCCGTACCGACAATCTGAAAGAAAAGAGATATATAAAGAATATGTTCAAAAGTTATTAGATTCTGGAAACGCATATTACGCCTTTGATACTGAAGAAGAGCTAGAAGAAATGCGTAAAAAAATGAAAGAGGCGGGGCATCCATCTCCTCAGTATAATAATATTACTCGATCTAATATGAAGAATTCTCTATCATTATCTAAAGAAGATGTTCAGAGCAGAATTAATAATGGTGATAAATATGTTGTTAGAGCAAACATCCCTAGGAATGAAGTTGTAAAGTTTGAAGATAAAATTAGGGGCTGGGTATCTTTTAATACTAATTTTTTAGATGATAAAGTATTATATAAATCGGATGGCATGCCTACTTACCACTTGGCAAACGTAGTTGATGATTATCTAATGAATATATCACACGTTATTAGGGGAGAAGAGTGGTTGCCCTCTGCACCACTCCATGTTCTTTTATACAAATTTTTAGGTTTAGAGGAATTTGTGCCAGTATATTGTCACCTTCCTCTTATTTTAAACCCTGAGGGTAAAGGAAAATTAAGTAAACGTGATGGCGATAGATTAGGTTTTCCAGTTTTTCCGTTAGAGTGGAAAGACTCTAAACAAGAAATTTCTATTTCAGGTTACAAAGAATCAGGCTTTCTTCCAGAAGCATTTGTAAATATGTTAGCCTTTTTAGGCTGGAACCCGGGTGATTCTAAAGAAATATTTTCTATCAAAGATTTAATCAATACTTTTTCACTAGAAAGGGTAAATAAATCAGGCGCAAGGTATAATTTTCAGAAAATGTTATGGTATAATCAACAATATTTAAGATCTAAAACTGATGAAGAATTAGTTTTTATGGCCAAAGATTTCATTTCAAAGTCAGATATAACTCATGATGATAAGTATATTTTAAAGGCAACTTCAATTATAAAAGAGAGAATAACATTTGCTCATGATATATTAAGTGAGGGTGCTTTTTTGTTTTTCCCCCCTCAAAGTTATGATGAAAAGACTGTTCGAAAAAAGTGGAATAGTGAATCAATTTTGCATGTAAATAGCTTAATTGAAAAAATTAAACAGGTCAATGACTTTAATGCAGTAAATGTTGAAAAAATGTTTCACGAGTATTTAAAAGCAAATGAAGTTGGATTTGGCAAGGTCATGCCCGCGTTAAGACTTGCTATAACAGGTTTAGGCATGGGGCCGTCTATGTTCTTGATTATGGAACTTCTTGGTAAAAAAGAAGTTTTATCCAGGTTGGATAACGCGTTATTAAATATTGTAAATGGGTAAAATTGTTGTAAAAAATTTACGTTCTTATGCTTATCATGGCTGTTTAGAGGCCGAAAAAAAAATAGGCACATATTATGAAACAACAATATGGGTGGATGGAGATTTCTCAAAATCAGAAAAAACAGACGATTTAAATGATGCGGTTGATTATGAGAAATTAGGCGTCATTGTACAGGAACAAATGAAAATTTCATCTAATTTAATTGAGCACGTTGTAGCGCGTATAATTAAAGAAATAGAAATCCAATTTTCAGACTATCTATTAGGTTTTATAAAAGTTAAGGTGGTTAAAATCAATCCGCCTGTTAAGGGAGATGTCCCACAAGTTGAATATATCAAAGAGAAACGTTTTTAATAATATATATTGCAAATTTTATTTAAGTTTGCATTGATTCTTTATAATAAAAGGTCGGATGGCCGAGTGGCTAGGCAGTGGTCTGCAAAACCATCTACACCGGTTCGAATCCGGTTCCGACCTCTTTTTATTTTTTCATTTTTAACTAAAATTCCGCCCCAGAAGTTATCAACAAGTTTTTAACAATTTCGCTTGTGATTATATTTTTTTTTATTTAAATTTAGTGGTGGTGAAACATGCCCCATTTTGTATTTTTTTTAGCATTTTCCCCACTTTAACAGATTTAGAAATATAATTTTAGTTTCCTTTTTTAAGGTGATTCTCATAGAGTGGGATATCGCTATTTTTATCTTTCTAGAAATTTTTTTAAAAAAAATACCCCAAAAAATTAAAATTATAATTGTAAAAAAAGTAGCTATGAAAAGACAATTACTCAATTTGAAAACAATGTTAGTGGCGTTGTTTTCTATTCTATGTTTAACACTTTCTTACTCTCAAGCTGTTGAAGTTGATTTTGACTTTACAGTAACTGACGCTAATATGACAGTACAAGTTGGTGCTGATGTGTGCCCTGATTGTACACCTGGTGATTTGCTAGGGGCCTTCTTTGAAAATGACTCAGGTCAACTTCAATGTGCGGGCTATCAAGAATGGACGGGCTCACAATTGGCAATCGCTGTTATGGCATCCGAATCTGGTCTTGATAATGGTATGGCTGCTGGAGAAACTATCCAGTGGGTTCTTTATGACGCTGAAACTGATACAGATTACTTGCTTGATGCTGTGATGAATTCTGACCCCCCATTTTCAGATGTATTTATTGCCAACGGATTTGGTCAAATTTTATTTCCTTTAGAAATATCGTCTGGATCTGACTGTGCTGATGATGATGCTGCGATGACTCCTATGGACTGTGCTACCGCAGTTGCTGTATTTGGTTGCGAGGGGTCTTGGAATGGAATGACTGTTTCAGACGCTTGTCAAGTTACTTGTGATACTTGTCCTGCAGATTGTGCCGATGATGATTCTGTGATGACTCCTATGGATTGTGCTACTGCAGTTGCTGTATTTGGTTGCGAGGGGTCTT
>PAZG01000030.1 GCA_002715445.1 Flavobacteriales bacterium
CTGATATTCATAATTATTGGAATACTGTTCAATACAGATTTGGATTACGTTATTCTAACGGATACCTAGATTTAAATTCTTTTGATTCTAATTCTTCATCTTCGTTACTATTGAATGATTATAGTCTTTCACTAGGTCTTGGATTACCTATACCCAAAAATCTAAGTGAAGCAAATATAGGTTTTCAGTATGGTATAAGAGGAACTACTAATAATAATTTAATTCAAGAAAGATATTTTAAAATTATTTTTTCAATTACTTTTAATGACAAATGGTTTAACAAAAGAAAAATCGATTAATTATGAATAGAATAGTATTAATGTTTTTTGTATTTATTTACTTCAGTTTTTCTCAAGATGTTGATTACAAATACGGTCCAGATAAAACATCTACAGAAAATAATTTAAGTATTTATGACCAATTTTATAAACAAAAAAATTATNCTGACGCGTATAAATCTTGGAAATATTTATTAGATAATGCCCCTGCTCGCACAAAGAATATTTACATTCATGGAAGTAAAATTATGAAACATCTTATCGAAAATGAAAATGACTCTATTCGTAGGGAATTACTAATTGACACCCTCCTACATATGTATGACATTAGGAATATATATTTCCCTGGAAAAGAGGGCTATGTTCTAGGACTCAAAGGNAAAGATATGTATAAATATAGGTCAAAAGAANCCGATGATTTATTATTATGTCAACAAACATTATTTGAGTCATTTAAAATAGATGGCTATTCTAGTTCAGCTACAACTTTAAATTATTACTTTACCACTACCGCGAAACTAGTTAAATATGGAGAAAAGGAAACAGAGGAATTAATTGCTTTATTTTCAGATGTTTCTNCAGTTATAGATTANAGGCAAGCAAGTTTAACAGAAAGTATTTTTAATGCTAAAAATGATACTTTATTAGANTCAAAGGGTCAAAAAAACTTAGTAAAAAATGAGAAAGAACTTAGTAGATTAGAAGATGTTAAAACTAATATTGAAAAAACACTAGCTCCTCACTCGACATGTGAAAGTTTAGTAAAATTATATACTGAAAAGTTTCAAGAAAATAAAAATAATTTAGAGTGGCTAAAANGATCTGCTAAATTNTTAATTAAGAAAGACTGTACTGATGAAGAAATATATTTAAATATAGTTTCAATATTACATGAGAAAAATCCCACTTCTGAATCTGCATTTAATATGGGAGTTAGAATGATAAGAAATAATAANAATAATGAAGCTTTAGCATATTTTTTAGAGGCCTTAGAAAATGAAAATGATTACATAAATAAATCTAAATATGCATTTTATGTGGCTAAAACATATTTTGCAAAATTTAATAAAACTGATGACATTCAATTTTGTGTTTTAGCAAAAAAATATGCTACTCAAGCCACTACATTTAGAGTTGGTTGGGGTGAGCCTTTTATATTAATAGGAGATTTATATGCAAAAACATCAACAAAGTGTGGNAGTGATCCTCTTTCTAAAAAAGCAGGATATTGGGCTGCNATAGAAAAATATGAATATGCAAGATTAATTGATTCTAAATCATCTAACTCTGCTAATCAAAAAATAGAAATATATAAGTCTCAAATTCCCTCTCAAAGTTTGCTATTTGAAAATAATTATTTAGATAAAGAGACTTTTTCAATTGATTGTTGGTACCAAGAAATTGTTAAAGTTAGAAATTCAATCAATTAATGAAATTAATTTTATTAATTTTTCTTTTGACTTTTTTGTCCTGTGAAAAAAAATCAAGTAATTATAATATGTCAAATATTGAATTTGCTGAAGAAATGCAAACATATTATTTTGAGAATGAAAATATGGTGTTCTCATTAAATGCAAGAAGAATGCAAAAAGAAACCCAAAATATAAATCTTAATATTTCTCATAATTTTTTTTGTGTTGATGAGGATTATTTTTATACTGACTCAATTTATAAAATACTTGACTCTATTTTTTTAAAATTAAACGAACAAACTTTTTCTGAAATCATTAATTTTTCTTCAGGCGTTTTACTAGACTACTTTGAAGATAATAACAAATTAAGTTTTAATATAAAGTCTAATGAAGCTGTTCAATATGTNGAAAAAGATTTAATTCATCTAAAAAACAACGTAGTAATAAGTTCACCAAATAATAGAAGTTTACATACGAATAATTTGTTTTGGGATAGTTATAATCAAGTAATGTGGACATATGATTCAATAATTGTAAAAAATATAGATACTATTCAGGGTAGAGGTTGTGGTTTATTTTCGTTTGATAATTTGAATAATTTTAAAACTTTTGGAGTGAAAGGAAAAGTTAACTTAGAAGATTAAATTATATGGATTATTTTATAATTATNATATCATTAATTTTTTCAGCATTTTTTTCNGGAATAGAAATAGCTTTTGTATCTGCTAATAAATTACAAATAGCATTGGATAAAGATAAAAACACATTCTCATCTAAACANGTGTTCAAATTTTTAAATAATCAGTCTAATATTATAACTTCAATGTTAATTGGTAATAATATAGCTTTAGTTATTTATGGTATTTTTATGGCAAAAGTATGCTATCAACCGTTCGAGCAATTGCTTGTTAATTTTTTAAATTTTAGCCAAGGTAACTCACTTTATTTTTTAATAGGATTATTACAAGTTTTATTTTCATCGATGATTGTTCTATTAGTTGCTGAATTCTTGCCAAAAGCTTTTTTCTCACTTATTCCAAACAGAATCCTAAATATATTTGCTATACCAATAGTATTTATATATAAAATTTTATATCCCTTAGTNTTAATAATAGCGTTTGTTTCTAACTTTTTACTTAAAATAGTTGGATTAAAATCAAAAGATAAACAGATGAGTTTCAACCATGTTGATTTAGATAATTATCTTAATCAGCATTACACAGAAAATCAAGAAAAAATTAACCCTGAAGTTGAAATATTAAAAAATGCACTTGACTTTTCATCAATTAAAGTTAGNGATTGTATGATTCCTAGGACTGAGATAGAAAGTATAGACATTGAATCAGGTTTAAATGAATTACATCAAAAATTTATTGAATCAGGTCATTCNAAAATAATAGTTTNTAGCAACAGTTTAGATAATNTTTTAGGATATGTTCATTCTTATGAGTTGTTTAAAAAACCAAAAGAGATAAAAGATATACTTTTGCCTATTTCTAATTTCCCTGAAAGNATGTATGTTCAACAAGCATTAGATAATTTATTAGTTTTAAGAAGAAGTATTGCTTTAGTTATAGATGAGTATGGAGGGACAGCTGGTATTATTTGCATTGAAGATATTGTTGAAGAATTATTTGGAGAAATTGAAGATGAACATGATACTGTTGACTATGTAGAGAAAATGATTAATAATAAAAAATATCTTCTCTCTGCAAAGCTTAAAGTTAATTATTTGAATGAAAAATATAATTTTGAGCTACCTGAATCTGAGGATTATGATACTATTGGCGGCATGTTATTAAAACATTTTAATCAAATGCCTAAAAAGGGTGATAAATTAATTTTAGGCTTTCATACTTATATTTGCTCTAAAGTAACAGACACATCTATTGAAGAGGTAATACTTATGTTAAATAATAAATAAATTTGTATATTCGTAGCCCAATTAAAAAAATTAAATAATGGCTATTTTACATACCTTACGTACAAATAAAATATTAAAAGTATTTACCTTCATTGTTGTAGGAATTGGAATGTATTTGTTTGTGGATCCTAAATTTGATGTNCCTTTAAGTATTTATTATTCAATTACTGGCCAAGAAAGAGACACTGGAATAGGTGTTGATGACATTGGTTCTATTTATGGAACTGATATTGAACGAGCTACAAGAAANTTTTCTAACACTGTAATAAATCCNGGCAACTTTGATGAAAAACTAGAAATACATAATTTTATAAAACAAGTTACGGGTTTCACCAAATTTAATTACAGAGTTGATCAAAGAACCCCTGTCAATGATAATAATATGGTATGGGATGATTTAATAACAGCTACTTTTGTTGATAAGGAAATGAAAGACATGGGTCTAAATTTTTCTGAACTAGAACAAATNGATTTATATAAAGGAACAACAACAGGATTAGATAATATTCATTATATTTTTAATTCATGGTGGGGGCCATTAGGTTTNTGTAATAAAACTCAAAATCCAATGTGCGAAGATACTTTAAGTTCTTTAGAGCTAGAAGAAAAAATTAAAAATTGGAGGGATGATTTAGAGATTACAATTTCTGATGGTGAAAATAATGAGANATTAAATGCCAGCGCTTTATTGAGCCAGGATGAGGTTTTTAAAAAATACTACATTGAAGAGGAATCTAAAATTCAAAAATATTTTTCTACATATCAACAAGGATATTTTATGCCTGATGCAATAATTGAATCTGTTAATTTAAACGAACAAAGAACNGCAGAAGGATCATTTATATTTATTCCTTTCAAAGATATTTCTAGCAAGTTTAANTATAAGCCCTCGGAAGAAGATATTNTACAATATTACTCTAAAAATAAATATAAATTTATAAATGAAAAAAAGACACGTAAATTAGACTATTACATTTTTACCTCAGAAAAAGATAATATTGAAAGTAAAGACTCTATTTATGATGTTGCTAGGGAATTTATAGGCTCAGCAACTACTGTGAATGGTTATAATGATAATGCAAAAAATTATAATGTAAGGCCGGGCTCTGTCACGTTAAATTCAATTATGGAAACATCTATTATTCCAAATATTATTAATGATTCTCAGCAGTCAAGAAATATTGTAAGATGGGCTTATGGAGTCAATCAAGATGATAAAGTTATAGAAGAAATTAAAATAGGGGAAACGTATCATTATAAAATGGGAAGAACACAAGTGGTTTTTTGCTTAAACGATATAAATGAAGAAGATTANAAACCTGTCGAAGATGTAAGAACAGAAATTATAAAGCAATTAACTAATGATGCAAGAGGAAAAGAGATCAGTAAATTNATAANAGAACTTAGTGATAANTCCCTAGATATAAATGATTTAGCTAATTTACTATCTGNTGAGTTTAAAAATTTAGAATTGGNAANAATTGAAAATTTAAATTATTCTGCTAATAAATTTAAAGATAGAAATATTGATGACAAGNAGTTAATTGGAACTTTTTTTGGAATGTCTATGAATATAGTTTCCAATCCTTATATTGGAGAAGAAGGTGTTTATATTTTGTATAAGAACAAAGAGGGAAATGAAAAAAGATCAGTTGAGCAAACTAAAAATAACTTAATTAACAATTCTATTTTCTATCAACCAATTAATTTTAGAAGTCAAATAATATCTACAGCTAAGGAAGATGGATCCGTAGTTGATAATAGATTTTTCNTATATTAAGTTTACCTTAGGACTTCCATTCTGTAGGAATCTAACTTAATCAAAAAGAAAAGTAAAATAGTCATCGATATTAGTGAGGANCCGCCGTAACTTATAAATGGTAGAGGNATACCTACAACTGGAAACATTCCAANACTCATAGAAATNTTTATAAAAAANTGAATAAATAAAATAGAAGCCACCCCATATCCATAAATTCTTGAAAAAGTAGATTTTTGCCTTTCGCTAATTTTTAGAATGTAATAAAATAATAAAAGGAATAAAAGAATAATTAAGCTGCAGCCAAAAAAACCAAACTGCTCTGCGATTGCAGAAAAAATAAAATCTGTACTTTGTTTCGGAACAAAAGCTCCATTTGTTTGTGTGCCTTTTTTATAACCTTCCCCAAAGACTCCCCCGTTTCCAACTGCAATTAATGATTGTTGAACATTGTAGCTTGTATCTAGTTTTCCAAAAACCATATCTATTCTGTCTTTTTGATGCGGTGCAAGATTATTATAGGATAAATTTGTTATTAATGTTAAAGCTATTCCTGAAGAAATTAATATTAAAGTTGTTTTAATATAATTTTTCATATTGTTAAACAATAGTAAAAATAAAATGGATGATGGAATGAAAATTAAAATGGTTAGTAAGGTTCCAAAGATTATTACCCCTGTCGCTATTAGAATGTTATAAATGATAAATAGTGGAATCCATTTGGATAAACCTTCTCTAAACAAAGGTATGATAAAACAAAAAAAAATTATTGCAGATCCAGCGTCGGGTTGCATCATAATTAGGAATGTAGGTATAAAAATAATTATTAGAATTGTTATTAAATGTTTATTGCTGTTTTTTTTAAATAAAAATATATTATAACCAGATAAATATTTTCCAATTGCTAATAGTGTTCCAAATTTTGCAAGTTCTGATGGTTGAAAACTAAATGAGCCAAAATTAAACCAGGATTTAGCTCCAAATTTTTCGGTTCCAACTATAAGAACTAAAATTAGTAAAAGTATTGCAGTAAAGTATATTATATAAGACAGAGAAATTAAAAACTTGCCATCTAG
Source organism: Flavobacteriales bacterium (assembly GCA_002715445.1). Taxonomy (GTDB): domain Bacteria; phylum Bacteroidota; class Bacteroidia; order Flavobacteriales; family TMED113; genus TMED113. The sequence continues at coordinate 6,450 of PAZG01000030.1, forward strand.
AATTAGAATAAAAAAACCAACTAATAAGCTAATACATGTAAAAATTGTTTGCTTTTTATACTCTGATGAATCGACACTAGATAATGCAATTAATCCAACAGAAACTAATAATATATATATTAATATTAATTTCCATTCTATAAATTTATATTTAGGGCTCCTAATCATATAGTGGTTCATTAATTTTATTTATTACTTCTTTTTTCCAAAATTTATTTAATTGTGGTCTATTTATAAATGTAGTATCAATTTTACCATTTAAATATTGTTCGATACATAAAGATGCAATTGGGGCGGCTGTAGCACCTCCAGAACCTTCATTTTCAATATAAACACAGATTGCAATTTTTGGATTTTCTTTAGGAGCGTAAGCAATAAAAACAGAGTGGTCTTCTTTGTTTTCATATACTTTTGTCTCAGGATTAAAGCCGCCGTTTTCAACAGTTCCTGTTTTACCTAAAATATTTATATTATTTATTAACGCTTGCTGAGCTGTACCTTTTTTACTAATTATAACTTTTTCCATTCCTAATTTCACTTTTTCAAAATATTTATTTGAAATAGATACTATCTTTTTTTCTGTTAAATTAGAATCAATTTTTTCCCATTCTTCACATTTTACATATGGCTCTTCGGTTTGTTCATTACAAATCTTTTTAATAACATGAGGAGTGTAGAAGTACCCATTATTAGCTAAAATAGCTGTATAATTTGCAAGTTGAATTGGAGATGCTAACATTTCTCCTTGCCCAATGGCAAGAGAAATTATATAAGTAGATGTCCAATAATTTTGATATTTATTGTAATAATATTCACTATCAGGAATTTTTCCTGGAACACCTGTATAAAGGTCATTATTTAAATAATTCCCAAATCCAAATTCATTCATGTATTTTTTCCAGGTGTTAATACCATAATTTTTAGATTTTGAATGAATAAGTTTATGGAATATTTCAGAAAAATAAGAGTTACAAGATTGTTCAATAGCATTTGTTAAATTTAATGGTTTGTGATCTGTACCGTGGCATGATACTCTTTTGTTAGGGTGAACCCAGCCATAATTACAGTCAATTTTTTCGTTTTCGGAAATAATTCCCTCTTCTAATGCAATTAATGCTGTTAACATTTTTATTGTTGATCCAGGAGGATATGCAGATGATATGGATCTATCGATTAATGGTTTATTTAGATTATTTTTTAAAATCGGATACATGTCACTTCTGTTAGTTGCAATCATATCTTCTGGATTATAATTGGGACTTGTCGCCATACATAAAATTTCCCCTGTTGATGGTTCAATTGCAACAATACTTCCATTGTATCCCTTAAGTAATTTTTGTCCTATTTCCTGAAGTTTTGAATCAATGGTAATCATGATTGATTTACCTGGTTCTTGAAGTCTATCATGTTCTCCATTACGATAACTGTATTTAGGTACTCCTACTGAGTTGGTAACAATATATTTAACCCCTTTTTTTCCTCTCAATAATTCTTCATAAGATTTTTCGATTCCAGTTTTTCCTATTTGATTTCCTTTTATATAATAATTGTTTAAATCGGCATTCAATTCATTTTTATTTATTTCTCCAGTATATCCTAAAATATTTGCTGCGTAGTTAATTTGATATTTTCTAATCATTCTAGTTTTGACATGAAATCCCTCCCATTGAACTCCTAGATTTTCAACTTTATATTTAGGAATATTTTTTAGAAAAACTGATGCTTTTTTTCTGGAGAATTTTTTCGCAGAATCGAGTTTTTTTTCGAAAAAATCAATGTATTTTATTGTGTCTATTTTAATTTCTGTACTATCAATAATATTAAAATATTTGCAAAAATTAATAATATCTGTAGTATCATTTAATTTAATTTCATCAGGAATTATCATTAGGTCAATTATACTATCATTTTTTACTAACAAGACGCCATTTCTGTCATATATTAAACCTCTTTCTGCATCAATTATTTCTTTAGTTTGGGAATTATTTGATGCTAAATCTTCATATTTTTCGTAGTGAAAAATTTGTATATAAAATATTTTTGAAAGTAATATAATTATGAAAATAATAATTATTGCGTGAATGAAAAATTGCCTGTTCGATAGTGTTAGATTATTCATTGTTTTTTATAAAAAATATAGTATAATGACATTAAAAAAGTAATTGAAAAAAAACTACTAAATAAGCTGATTTTAAATGTATAAAATATATTTTCTAAATAAGAAAAGCTAAATAATAAAAAATGATGAAAAAAAGTTGCACTGATTAAGTATAAGTTTAATCTATAAAAATTTAAATATTTAAAATCAAACTCTTGTATATTATAGCCGCGAACTGAAATAATTCTGACAAAATGATTTCTAAAATATGCTAGGGTTAATGTTGAAATAGCGTGAACAGGACCTATATTTTGAAATGTTACTGATCCCAAATCAATAATTAAGCCTAAAATAAAACCATACACTATTATAAGTACTTTGTTATACTGAATTGGAAGAAAAAGAATAGCAATAATATATATGTATGGATTTATGTATTCAAAAAAAAGAAATTCATTTAAAATAAAAATTTGCGATAATATAAGTAAAACTATTGCTACAATATTTTTCATTTTTGAAAATTATATAATTCGTCTGTTAAAATATCTTTCAGAATATATACCTCGTTAATTGTTCTAAAATTGACTCCAAGTTTTACCTCAATTTTTTGTCCATTTGAAGAAACTTTTGGTTTAATTTCATTTACTTTTCCTACATATATATCCTTTGAGCTAAAAATAGAGTCACCAATATTAACTCTAAGATCTATGCCTAAATCCAGTTGTGCGTATTTTTTAGATAAACCATCCCATGTTAAAAAGCCAACACCTAATAATTTATTATTTTTTTTGATTTCAACATATTCATATGTTTCTGTATGAAGAAGTGTTTTTACTTGGCAAAAATTATTTGTAACCTTACTAACTGAGCCGATCACTCCATCTTGGTTGTGAACAGGCATGCCTTTTTTTATTCCATTATTTTTACCTTTATTTAGTAAAATAATATTTTTTTTTAAAGTCCAGTTATTTTTTTCAACACTTGCGTGCACATATTCATGTCTTTTTTCTAAAGAATCAGAAAAGTAAGTATTAATATTATTTTCTTTTAGCTCAGATTTCAGGAAATCATTTTTGGATTCAAGAATTAGAATATCATTTTTTAATTCTTCTAAATAAGAATTTAATTCTTTATTTTTTTTATCTAAATAAAAATAATTTTTTAAATCTGTTTTTGCACTATGAATATTACTAAATAGATTATCAATTAAATTGAAATTAATATTTTCGTGGTAAGGATTTATTTTAAATATTAAAGATAAGCAGAAAATAAAAAGGGATAGGAAGATAATATAAACATGGTTTTTTATTAGTATAGAAAATAAAAATCGCATACTTTATTTTAAATTATCTCATTAAAAAAGGATATCTGTCTACATTTTTTAGTGCTATTCCTGTTCCTCTAACAACAGCTCTTAATGGGTCTTCAGCTATAAAAACAGGCAAATCTGTTTTCTTCGCGATCCTTTGATCTAGTCCCCTCAGCATAGATCCTCCTCCAGCTAAATATATACCTGTATTGTAAATGTCAGCTGCTAGTTCAGGCGGCGTCATAGCCAATGCTTGCATAATTGCATCTTCAATTGATGATATAGAAGAGTCTAACGCAACTGCTATTTCTTTGTGAGAAACAATTACTTGCTTAGGCTTCCCTGTTGTTAAATCTCTTCCTTGAACTGGCCAGTCTTCAGGTGGATTGTCAAGGTTTTCTGTGGCGGCGCCAACTTCAATTTTAATAGTTTCGGCTGATCTTTCTCCAACTACTAAATTGTGGTGTGTTCTCATATAAAATTTTATATCAGATGTAAAAATGTCTCCCGCGACTTTTACTGACTTATCGCAAACAATTCCTCCCAAAGCTAGTACAGCAATTTCTGTAGTACCACCACCAATATCAATAATCATGTTTCCTTTAGGTTCTTGAACATCTATTCCTATACCAATTGCCGCGGCCATAGGTTCATGAATTAGATATACTTCTTTTGCTCCAGAATGTTCTGCTGAATCTCTAACAGCTCTCTTTTCAACTTCTGTAATACCTGAGGGGATGCAAATAACCATACGTAACCCTGCAGGGGCAAATATTCTTTTTTTTAGAGAGGGTATTTTCTTTATAAATTCACGAATCATATGTTCTGCTGCATCAAAGTCTGCAATAACTCCGTCTTTTAATGGCCTAGTTGTTTCTATTCCTTTATGAGCTTTTCCATGCATTTGCTGAGCTTTTGTTCCGACAGCAATTACTTTACCAGTTCTAGTTTCAATTGCAACTATTGAAGGTTCATCAACTACAACTTTATCATTATGTATAATTAAAGTATTAGCAGTGCCTAAATCAATAGCTATATCTTCGTTCATAAAATCAAAAAAACCCATATATATATAATTTAATGTTTAAAATGTCTAATATTTGTAAGAACCATTGCCATGTTATTTTCATTGCAATAGTTAATTGATAATTTATCGTTAATTGAACCGCCAGGTTGGATAACTGCATTAATTCCTTCCTTAAATGCAATCTCTACGCAATCTGGAAAGGGAAAAAAAGCATCCGAAGCCATCACTGCCCCGTCTAAATTAAAACCAAAGCTTTTAGCTTTATTAATAGCTTGTTTTAATGCGTCAATTCTAGAAGTTTGGCCACATCCAATTCCAATTAATTGTTTGTCTTTAACTAATACTATAGCATTTGACTTTGTATGTTTGCATATAGTATTTGCAAATAATAAATCGCTTTCTTGTTTTTTTGTTGGCTTAATATTAGTTATTTTATCTAAATTTTTTTTACTATCAATAATAACATCACGTTCTTGGCTTAGTAGGCCGTTTAAAATGGATCTAAATGTAAGTTTAGAAATATTGTTGATATCATTTAATTTTAGAATAATTCTATTTTTTTTTGTTTTTAGTATTTTAAAAGCTTCTGTTTCATATTCTGGCGCAATAATAATTTCAAAGAATAGTTCATTAATTTTTTTAGCTGTTTTTATGTCTATTATGTCATTTGTAATTAAAACTCCTCCGAAGGCAGAAATAGGGTCACCCGCTAGTGCTTCATTCCAACAATCTAATAATGCTTTTTTTGATGCAACACCACAGGGGTTATTATGTTTTAAAATACAAAATGTAGTACTTTCAAAATCTAAAATTAAATTAATTGCAGCGTCAATATCTAACAAATTATTATATGATAAATCTTTACCATTAATTTGAGTAAAAACTGTATTTAAATCACCATAAAACGAACCACTTTGATGAGGGTTTTCCCCATATCTAAGTTTCTTTAACTTTGAAAATGAAATATTTATCTTTTCAGATGTTTTATTAGATTCATCAAACCAATTATAAATTACAGAATCATATGAAGAAGATAAATCGAATGCTTTTTTTGCAAAATATTTTCTTGTATTAATGTCTGTTTTGCCTTTTTTTGTTTTTTCTAAAGCTAGTTCGTAAAGATCTTTACTTGGCACAACTAAAACATCTTTATAATTTTTTGCAGCAGCTCTTATCAGAGAGATACCTCCAATATCAATTTTTTCAATAATATCCTGCTCTGTTGAATTTTCATCTTGAATAGTTTTTTGAAAAGGGTATAAGTCAACTATTACCATATCAATATTTGGAATATCAAATTGTAGTATTTCTTTTTGATCTGCATTTTTAGATCTTCTATTTAATATGCCTCCAAAAATCTTTGGATGTAATGTTTTGACTCTTCCCCCTAGTATTGATGGAAAGTTTGTTAAGTCCTGTACACTTCTAACTTTAATGCCTAGATTTCGTATATATTTTTCAGTTCCTCCTGTCGAAATTAACTCAATATTTAATGAATTTAAATGTTTAATTAATTTATCTAAATTATCTTTATTAAAAACCGATATAAAAGCTGTTTTAATTTTTTTTTCTTCTTGCACTAGGACTTTTTTTTATAAATAAGTTCATTAAAAAAAAGGATATAATAAAAAAAATAAGGTGTTTATTTAATCTTTTTTTTAACAATGTTAATAAGTATAAGATTTAAACTGAAACAACTTCTTTTATTTTTTCTGGTATAATCGATTTTAATTTATTTTCAATCCCATCTTTTAATGTACTAACCGATGATGGGCACCCTCTACAAGCCCCTTTAAGTGTAACTTTCACAATTCCTTTTTCAAAAGAAATAAGCTCTATTTCCCCACCGTCCATTTGAATAAACGGCCTAATATCTTTATCAATTATTTCTTCTATTTTCTTTTCAATTTCAGTTTTACTTTTAAAAGTATTTTTAGATTTTTTTTTGTTTGCTGTTATTGTACTCACTTTGGTTCCTTCATTTAAGTTTTGTTGAATAAAAGTCCTAACTTCAGATGAAAAATCGATCCAATTTAAATTTTTATTTTTTTCAATTGAGATATAGTTTCTTCCTAAAAAAACTTTTACAACAAATGGAAAATTAAATATTAAATTAATAAGAGGAAATTCCGCTTGGTTTGGTTTTTCAAAAAATTCTTTTGTTGATTTAAATAAGTCTATATTTGAAACAAATTTAAGCACATTGGGATTAGGTGTATATTCGGAATAAATAGTGTAAATCTTTCTCATTTTAAATAATTTAATTTCTTATGGCTATAATAAAAAAAATAAATAATTTTTTACCTAAAATTGGAAAAAATTGTTTCTTATCAGAAACATCTGTTGTGATTGGTGATGTAATTATTAATGATAATTGCAGCATATGGTATAATGCTGTATTAAGAGGGGATGTTAATTATATTCGAATAGGTAGAAATGTAAACATTCAGGATAACGTAGTTATACATGGGACTTATAAAAAGAATCCCACTACAGTTGGTCATAATGTATCAATTGGCCACGGGGCCATTATACATGGTTGCACAATTTCTGATAATGTTCTTGTTGGTATGGGCTCAATAATTATGGATGGTGTTAAAATTGGCTCTAATACCATTATTGGTGCTGGCACATTAATTCCTAAAAATAAAATGATACCATCAAATTGTATTTTAACTGGAAATCCTTTTAAAATAATTAAAAAAAATATTGGTTTGGATGATTTAAATATAATTGAGAAAACATCAATTAATTATATTAAATATGCTGAATGGTATAAGTAGATTTAAAAAATATTATTTTCCTTCAAAATTATTTTTTTATCAAAAAAAAGTGTAGAACTTTCTTGAAAACTTTTAGTTAAATCCGATACAAAAAACTCATGTTTTTTTGAATTATTTTTTTTAGCTAAAAGATTTCTTTTTTTAAGAAGCTGCATTATATACTTACTCGTATGACTTAAAGCATTTATAATTTTCACTTTTTTTTTTAATATTCTAGTTATTTCTTTTTCAATTAGGGGATAATGAGTGCATCCCAAAATTAAATATTCAATATTATTAAGTGATTTTTTTTTAAGGTAATATTCAATAATTTTTGTTTTAATGGACTCATTGTAATAGCTTGACTCTATCATTGGTGCAAGTAGGGGTGTAGAAAGCGATATAATTTTATGTTGTTTGTTTAGTTTTGAAATTTTATTTTCATAAATGTTAGAATTTATTGTNGCATTAGTACCAATGACCCCAATTATTTTATTAGGATCAAAACTATCTATATATTCAATTATTGGATCAATTACATTGAGGATTATAATTTTTTTTTGTTCGCATATATTTTTTATAAAATCAACTGATGCTGAAGAGGCGCTATTACAAGCAATTATAATAGCTTTACANTTTTTATCNATTAAAAAATCAATAATCTTTAANGAAAATTTTTGAATTTGTTTTTTTGATTTTTCTCCATANGGTAAATGAATCGTATCTCCNAAATAAACTACTTTTTCTTTGGGCATNAGTTNAGTTAAACTTTTAGCTANGCTTAGACCACCTATGCCAGANTCNAAAATGCCTATAGGAAATTCAGACATATNTAAAGAAGNACTATAAATTAAGTTTCTTTTTAACTAAATCTGTTATGTCATATGAATTTGGGCCAGANTCAAAAAGAACAGTTGGNACTGCACCATCAGATTGAAGNACATATGCACATCCTGTTTCTTTTGCAACTTCATTTACTGCTGATTGGATTTTTTCATAAATTATTTGAAGCATTTCTTGCTCTTTTTGTTGAAGTCTAATTTGTTCTTCCTGTTGATATTGTTGTATAGTCAGTTCTAGATCTTGAATTTCTTTTATTTTATTTTGTCTNATAACATCATTCATGCTTTCGCCACTTTGTTGAAATTCATTCATTTTATTTTGGTACTCTTCATACAGTGAAGTTAATGTTGCTTCAACAGTTGTCTGGTCTGCAGTTAGTTCTTCCATAGCAGTTATTACATCAGGCATTACATCCATAATTTTTTGAACATGGACATGTCCGATTTTTTGTTGAGCTATAACGCTTGNTATCGTAAATAAGTAAATNAANAATAGTTTTTTCATTGTTTTNTGATTTAATAAGTGTATCCTAGTTGATCTAAAATTTGATTACTAACATTAAATTCTTCATTATAATATAGCATTATAAGGTCAGATGATTTATCGAAAATAATGTCATAATCATTTTGTTCTGCAAATTCTTGAATTGCATTAAATATTACATCTTGAATAGGTGCAATTAATTCTTTTTGTTTTTCATATAAGCTCCCATTTGGACCAAACAAACTTTGCTTANAGTTTTTAACTTCTTCTTCTTTTGTGAAAATATCTTCTTCCATTTGTCTTTTCTTCTCCTCTGGTAATAAATATTTTTCAGCTTGATAAGCTTGGTACATTCTTTCAACTTCCAAATATTGAGATTGAATATCTTCTTCCCATTTTTTGGACAACTCATTAATTTCTTCTTGAGATGATATAAATTCAGGAATGTTACTTAAAATATATTCGGAATCAATGTAAGCTATTTTTTGACTAAATAAAAAAGAGTTACACGTGAATAAAATAAAAGCTGTTAAAATTATTTTTCTCATATTTTGAATTATTTTCGGGAACTAATTTAATTAAATTAGTCAATATAAATTAGTAAAATTTTGTATAATACATAATTAAAATTGTTGGCCAATAATAAAATGTGTTTGCCATCCACTTTTTATGGTTGAATTTGGAATATTATCAAAGCCATGAGCAAAGTCAATTCCTAATAAACCAAACATAGGCATAAAAATTCTTATACCAATACCAGCAGATTTTCTTAATTCTAGTGCATTAAAATTATTATAATTACTCCACGAATTTCCAGCTTCACCAAATACTAGTGCATAAATAGTGGAGCTTGGGTTCAATGAAATAGGGTATCTTAATTCAACGTTATATTTATTNTAAATTGCGTCNCCACCGTCCTCGCTCAATGATCCATTTGGATAGCCTCGAAGTGCTATAACTTCTCTTCCATCNATTGAGTANCCACTTAANCCATCTCCGCCAACAAAAAATCTTTCAAATGGTGGTAACCCTACTTCATTGTTATATGTNCCTAAAAAACCAAATTCAAAATGGGTTTTNAATACAAGGTCTCCAATTATAGAGTTGTACCAAGTTCCGTTAAATTTAAACTTATTGTATTCTAGTAGTTTGTATTTTTCTTGGTCGTCTAAATTATCATATTGTTTATCATTGAATAGAGAGTATGGTGGGGTTAACTCTACTGCAAGAGTGAATTGNGATCCGCTTCTTGGGTATATTGGATTGAATATNGAATTTCTTGAAAATGTAGTTGAGTAATTTATATTATTTGAGTACCCATTATTAAAATTAAATAGAGTAGTCTGGTAATCCTCTANTTCGTATCTCATNAAATTTATAGAGTGTAGNATCGTAAAGTAATCATCAGGCCATTTTAACCTTTTACCTAATCCAAGGCCAATTCCAGAAATGTCCATTCGAGATCCTTCGTTAAAAGATTGAATTGTTTTCCAAAGAGAAATTGAAAAACTATTGGGCTTTTTACCACCCATCCATGGATCCTCAAAAGAAACGCTGTAATTTTGATAATATGAACCGTTAGAAGCAGCTCTTAATCTGATTTTTTTTCCATCACCAGAAGGAATAGGTTTCCAAGATGATGGTTTAAAAAATTCCGAAGTTGAAAAGTTATTGAATATAACTGAAAACGCACCTACAACCATTCCATTTCCCCATCCACCTTGTAGCTCTAGTTGATCAGAAGATTTAGATTCAACACTATATTCAATATCAACTGTTCCTGTTTCAGGATTAGGCGTTGGATTTACACCAAGTGTCTCAGGATTAAAAAACCCAAGTCGATTAAATTCTTCTTGTGTTCGTATTATGTCCGATCTTTTAAACATTGATCCAGGAAGGGATCTTATTTCTCGCATAATTACATGATCTTTCACTTTTGTATTTCCAATTACAGATACATTGTTTACAATTGCTTTTTGACCCTCATTGATTCTCATTTCTAAGTTTATGAATTGTCCATCAATTTCTGTTTCAACGGGATTAATTTGAAAGAATAAATACCCGTCATCCATGTATAATGAGCTTATATCGTTCCCGTTCATGCTCATATATAGCCGCTCATCAAGAAGNTTTTGATCGAATAAATCCCCCTTATTGACACTTAAAATCTCACTTAATTGNTCGGAAGANAATTTAGCATTTCCTAACCACCTTACATTTCCAAAATAATATTGATCTCCTTCCTCTACATCAATGAAAACATGAAGCTCTCCATTTTCGTTATCAACAAAGATTGAATCAGATAGTATTTTAGCATCTCTATAACCATTTTCTCTATATAAATTAATTANGTTGGATAAATCTTCTTCAAATTTTTCTCTTATAAATTTGGATGAGCTTAAAATATTTGACAAACCCTTTTCTTTTGTATTTTTTAATGCTCTTTTCAGTTTGTTTACTTTTATATTTCCGCTAGTTCCCTCAAATTGTATTTTTTTAATTTTTATTCTATTATTTTTTTGAATATTAATAATTAAGGTATTTCGATTAGTTTCAATGTTAAAATCTTCTATTATTTCGCACTTAGTATTATAAAAGCCTTTTTCTTTAAAATAATCAGTAATTTTGGTTTTTGTATTAATAATTAAATTTTCATTAATTGTCATTCCACTAATAAGGGACAACTCTTCCCTTAANGAACTTTCTTCTGATTTTTTTATACCTGTGAATTTGAATTTTTCTAAAACTGGTAATTGCTCTAGAAAAATTTCTAGATAAATCACATTTCCTTCTTCTTTAACTTTATAAATCTGAACATCAGAAAACATTCCTTGGCCCCATAGTGTTTTTAAGGCATTTTGAATCTCCTCACCTGGTATATCAATAGTTTGTCCAANATCTAAGTTAATTAAGTTGAGAATNGAGTTGTTATTTAAATTATAATNACCAGATAATTCAATATTACCNATTACATATTTTTTTTTATCNATGTTGATTGAGTTTTGAGCATTAGAAATAAATATATTTNCTAATAGAATAATTACTATAAATTTAATTTGCTTTTTTAATTGCATATTTTTTATTTTACAACCTTTCCAAACCTTCTTTCTCTCCTTTGAAATTCTTCAATTGCTTTGTTAAATTCACTTTCACAGAAATCAGGCCATTCAGTATTACTGAAGTATAGCTCTGTATAAGCCAATTGCCACAACAAAAAATTACTAATTCTTTTTTCTCCACCAGTTCGAATTAGCAAATCTGGATATGGAATATTTTTTGTGTAAAGATAATTATTAACACTTTCTTCATTTAATTTTTCACAATTAAATTTTCCATTTTTTTGGTCTTCAAGTATTTTTTGAATACAATCAATAATTTCGGTTCTAGCACTGTAGCTAATTGCTAGAGTTAACGTAAGATCTTTATTTTTATTTGTCTTTTTGATTAGTTTTTGAATTAAATATTGAGATTTTTTTGGCAAATCTTCAATATGTCCAATAGTATTTATTTTAATTTTATTTTTAATAATTTCTTTTTCGCTTTTTAAAATATTATCTGTTAGAAGACTCAGAATATTAGATATCTCTATTTTAGGCCTGTCCCAATTTTCTTTAGAGAAAGTATATAAAGTAAGAAATTTAATTTTTGCTTTAATAGCAGCTTTTATAATTTTTTGAACTGTATTGACTCCCTCATTGTGTCCAAATAACCTAGTTTCCCCCTTTTTTTTAGCCCACCTTCCATTACCATCCATAATGATCGCCACATGTTTTGGGGTATTTAAATTAGAAATTTCCATTTAAAAGAATGAAATGTCAGAACAGTAAGATTTTCTTGGAATTTTATATACAACGCTTAGCCCAACAAAGCCAAATTTATCATTATTTTGTGAGTTCCCTCTTTGATATCCTTCTTCAAACCCATCGAAAGATTTATCAGCCATATCTTGAGCTAAAGGACTTAAAATAGATGAATTTACGTACTGAGTACTTACGTCATCTAAGTAATCAGTAAAGGTTAATGTCCATGCCCAAGATATATTTATTGCAATATTTTTATTTAGATTGTATTTATATCCCAATCCTATAGGTATACCAATTCCAAAGAGAGAGTATTTATCATTTTGAGGAAAAACACTACTACCCTGGCCTTCAGTTCCAAGGGGCTGTAAATCAATCCATGTACCTTCATCAGATAATCCTTTAGGATTGAATTTAAATCCACTAATTCCTGAAAAAACATATAATGCTTTGTTGAATTTTTTTGAACCAATTTTATAGTGAGAGAAGTTATATTCAATATTTGCTGAAAGTTCAGATATTTTTGATTGAAAGTCTAAATTTCTTGAGACAATAAACCCATCTTCAGATTGACTATCATAAGACGTAACTTTTCCTTTTTTAAAAGAGATATTTAAACTAAATCTTTCGTTAAAATTATTTCTGAAACATACTCCCCAAGAAATTTCAGGATTATCAAATAATTTGTTTGTGTTACCTATTTTCAATGAATTATAACCTACGTCACCATGAAAAATTGAGGTTCCAAAAAATGCGCTAATTTCTTGTTGAGAAAATACTACGCTGGTAGAAAAAATGGAGAATAAAATTATAATTATTTTTTTCATTTTATAAATATAGCAAACCTCGTTCAGATGTCACAAATATAACGATTGTTATTAAAGTATGTAATTTTAATTATTTCTTTTATCTAAGCCCCACA
>PAZG01000031.1 GCA_002715445.1 Flavobacteriales bacterium
GTAAAAAAAGATGAAGTTAATTTCAACTTCTCAGTATCATTAATTTCACTATTAATAAACAATCCTAATTGTTGAGCAAAGAATGGCTGATAATATGTCTTGAACAAAATTCTATTTTTAAAAATTACAGGAAAAACTGCCTTATAGTTTTTATAAATAATGGCATTCCAGTTTTCTGAAATTATATCTAAATACCAAGAATATGCATATATCCTTTCATTAAAAGAATTTGAAATACATTTATCCCACTTTACTTTATTTAGTTTTGAATGACTTATATATTTAAAATGATTCATGTTTTTTAGCGTACTTTATCATTTTTAAATAAACATTATCCCATCCATACCATCTTCCACTGTAATTTAGTGATTCATTATGCCAAATTGAAATAAATGTTCCATCAACAATCTTAATTTCGTCTATTATATTACGAATTATATCTATAGATTGAGATGGATTAAGATTCATGTAATCATTTAAAGTTACATCCATTATTGAAAAAGGATGAATGTTTAAATCTGTTTCACTTTCTAAATCTAAATCATAAAATGAAAATTTACTACAAGTACCTGCTCTAAAACCTGGTAATGAAACAAACCCCATTGAATAATCATCTTTTATACCGTTTTTAATTAAATTTCTATACATGCTTGGCATATTTAATTTAATAAAATGTTGACGAGAATCTAAAACCTCTTTATGTAAAATTTCACTTAATCTATTCATTTCAATTTTTAACTTATTAGTGTTTTTTAATGAATTATAAGATGCATGTATGCCAATATTATAATAATCTGATATTTGCTTAATTAGTTCTCTTAATCTATTACTTGTATAGGGTACATTTTTATCATTATAACCATAATCAGCTAATAAAAAGAAAAATATTGTTTTTAAATTATACTTGTTTATAAAATCAAATAATTTACTGTAAGTGTCGTAAGGATCTTTAGAATATTTAAATAAAACTTTTATTCTCTCAAAAGGCCTATTATTTTTAATTAAATCTCTAAAAAAACCACCAATATTTCTTAAAAAACCCTTATCCAAATAAGAGAAGGCATTATCGATATCAATAGTATTTAAGTAATTATAATTTTTAATTGGAAAAATTAAATTTGGATAATATTTCACAAGTTCTTCTTTTACTAATACAGCCCAAATATCTACTATTGGTTTATCCAAGAAGTTATTTTTATATGCAAAGCTTTCCTTAGCCTCAAACCTCCCAAATTTATCTTTGATATGAGGAAGGTATTCTTCATATCTAGATAACATAAAAAAAGATGCAGCAAAAGGATCAAAAGGTAAACAAGAATCTTCACAAGGGTAAAAGAATTTTATAGATTTAAATTCTAATACCTTTATATCTTGATTAACAATTGTTTTTTCAAATAATAGATCAGTAGAACGAAAAAATAACTCATTTGAAATTTTGCGATGAGTATAACTAATTTTTGGTAAATCATTATTAATGAAATATTCTATATTATCTGTAAATGAAACATTTACATTTAAAAAATTATTAAAAATTTGTTTAAAAATATATCGAAGTCTTGGGCTTAAGTTGTGACTGTAAACCAATATATTCATTAATATGGATTAAAATTTATTTTTTATCAGAAGGTGCTTTCTCCTCTTTTTTTGCTTTATCAGAAACTACTTTCTCATCTTTTTTTGTTTCTAATTCAGTAGTTTTTTTGGCATTTTTTTTAGTTTTAGGCTTAGCCTCTTCAATATTTAATTGACTTAGTTTTGATTTAATGTTAGATGCTTTATTTTTATGAATTATATTTCTTTTAACTAATTTATCAATCATTGAAAAAACTTTATTTCTATCTTCAACAGATGGGTTCTTAGAATTTTTTATTTTTTTTATTGCATTTCTAGTTGTTTTATGCACATATTTATTTTGCATATTTTTAGTTGCATCTGATTTAATTCTCTTGATTGCTGATTTATGATTAGCCATATTTAAATTTATTTAGCAGTCCGTAGGGGAATCGAACCCCTGTTCCCAGGATGAAAACCTGATGTCCTAACCCCTAGACGAACGGACCGTATTTAGGAAGCAAAATTAAAAACTTTTATGATTATTACAAAGTTTTAATAAGCTTTAGCAAAAATAACACGTTTTTTAGAGGGGTTTCCGGTTAAAACACACTTTCCAGAATCGCTGTTTTCAAGTGGAATACACCTTATTGTTGCTTTAGTAATTTTTTTTATTTTTTCCTCAGTTTTAGTTTTACCATCCCAATGAGCAGAAACAAAACCTCCTAAAGAAATCTTATTAACAAAATCATCCCACGAATTAACTATGTAAGTGTTATTATCTAAAAATAATTTAGCTTTACTAAATATATTTGCATGTATATTTTTTAATAGTTGAGGAATATGGTTTAATATTTCAGTTGTTTTTATTTTTTCTTTGCTTAATAAATCCCTTCTAAATATCTCTATACAATCTTCATTTAAATCTCTCATGCCAATAGCGACTCTAATTGGAACTCCTTTAACTTCGTATTCATTAAACTTCCAACCTGGCTTATGAGAATCTCGTAAATCTAACTTAACTCTAACCCCTATATTTATTAGATCATTTTTTATTTCTTCACACTTTTTACTTAAAATTTCATATTCATCTTTGCCTTTATAAATAGGAATTATCACAACCTGATATGGGGCCAAACTAGGTGGAAGAACTAAACCTTGATCATCAGAATGGGTCATAATCAAAGCTCCCATTAATCTAGTGGACACCCCCCATGAGGTTGACCAAACATGTTCCATTTTTCCTGATTTACTTGCATACTTTACATCAAATGCTTTAGAGAAATTTTGACCTAAAAAATGAGATGTACCAGCTTGTAATGCTTTACCATCTTGCATTAAAGCTTCAATACAATATGTTTGTTCAGCTCCAGCAAATCTTTCAGATTCAGTTTTCTCACCCTTAATAACTGGAATGCACATAAAATTCTCAGCAAATTTTGCGTAAATATCTAACATTAATTTAGCTTCTTGAATGGCTTCTTCTCTATCGGCATGCGCAGTATGACCTTCTTGCCATAAAAACTCTGCTGTTCTTAAAAATAATCTTGTTCGCATTTCCCACCTAACAACATTTGCCCATTGATTAACAAGAATTGGTAAATCACGATAAGATTTTATCCATTTTCTATACGTATCCCATATAATTGTTTCGGAAGTTGGACGAACAATTAATTCCTCTTCTAGTTTTGCATCTGGATCAACTATAACACCAGAACCATCATCATTGTTCTTAAGTCTATAGTGAGTGACAATTGCGCATTCCTTTGCAAATCCATCTACATGACTAGCTTCTTTACTAAAAAAAGATTTAGGAATAAACAAAGGAAAATATGCATTTACATGACCTGAATCTTTAAACATTTTGTCTAATTCAGATTGCATTTGTTCCCAAATAGCATATCCATAGGGTTTTATCACCATGCATCCTCTGACGCCAGAATTTTCAGCTAAATCAGCATTAAGAACAATGTCATTATACCATTGAGAATAATTATCAGATTTTTTCGTTATATTTTTTGCCATCAATATATATTTTGGTATGTTTTTTGTATAACATTTAGTAAATTTATTAAAAACAAAGTAATAAAAATAAACACAGTATAAATATAAAATTGATACAATTATGATAAAATCATTAAATAGCTTAAAACCTTTACTAATATTTTTCTTACTTATTTCTCCAAAAAATGTTATTGGGCAATATGTTGATGATATTTACTTTAACGATGATGAAATTGACTACAGTTANATAAATGANTCTAATTACAATACTAATTATCAAGATGANTCNGAAGATTATTTGTATGACGAGTNCGATGTCCAAGATCAAAATTATAACTATTATTTTGATGACATGTACTTTAGTGANAGAATCAAAAGATTTAANAACTATANCATATTTGATTACTATAGTGATTACCACTTTTTTAATTCATTTCATGACCCATANTATTATAATTGGTCNTACGGATGGGGTTACCCCTATAACAGNTGGTCATATGGATGGGGATACCCNTANAACAGTTGGTCATATGGATGGGGATACCCNTATAACAGTTGGTCATATGGATGGGGATACCCNTANAACAGTTGGTCATATGGATGGGGATACCCATACAANAGTNATTTTTATGGATATAATTATAGCGTAGAAAATATTAGTCATAATTTTTATTACGGAAACAGAACATCCACAAATACAAATTACTCTACTGAATCTGTTATACAATCAAATGACGGAAAACAAATTTCTGATGATAAATACAATTCAAAAACTCAGTTAAATAATAACTCAAATATTGTAAATTCAAATAAGAACAATTCTTACAATAAAAACAATAAGAACAATTCTTACAATAAGAACAATTCTTACAATAAAAACAATAAGAACAATTCTTACAATAAAAAAAATTCTTACAATAAGAACAATTCTTATAATAAGAACAATAAGAACAATTCTTACGATAGCAATAATAAGAATAATTCTTACAAGAATAGAAATTCCAACTCATATAATAGAAGTTCTAATTCATATAATAGATCAACAAATAGATCAAATAATTCTTCAAGAAATAGCAGAAGGCCTTAATATTTAACTATGAAAAAATACCTATTTATATTAATTTTTACAGTAATATTTTCTGATTTAAAAGCACAAAATCATGTTGATGCATTACGATATTCATTCTTAGAACCATTAGGATCTGCCAGACTCTCTTCATTGAGTGGAGCATTCAATTCATTGGGAGGAGAAATGAGTGTAATTCAAAGCAACCCTGCCAGCCTAGCAATTTACAGAAGCGACGAGTTTTCATTTACTTTTAACTCAGCAAATAAAAATACTAAGACCAATCTAAATGGTATAAAGACACAAAATGATGCACAGAAAATATATTTGCAAAATATAGGATATGTAAAAACACTAAATCTTAATGATAATAGTTTAAATGGATGGAACCGTTTTTCTTATGCATTTACATATAATCGACAACAAAATTTTAATCAGAAAATTAACTACTCTGGAGAAACAAATTCATCAATGATTAACAATTTTTTATCTAACGCGCAAGGAACAAGCCCTGAAGATTTAAACCCTTTTTCGGAATCATTAGCATATTATTCATGGCTTATTGATACAATTAATGATCCTACCACATATAACTCTTCCATTAACAATATAATAGGATCTAATCAATATGTTTCGATTAATAGATTTGGATATATTGAAGAAGCCGCTCTTTCAATTTCAGGGGCTTACAATGACAATTTATTTGTTGGATTTCAATTAGGTTTTTGTGGAATAGATTATAGGGAAAACATATATTACTCTGAAGATTCTTTTTTAGGAAATAATAATGACTCCTATGAAACTGGAGAACTACAAAATTTTTCATTTAATCAAAATTTACATGTTCTTGGAGGGGGTGTTAACTACAAAATTGGTGTAATACTTAAACCTTATTATTGGTTAAGAATTGGACTAGCGCACCATTCGAAAACATATTATCAAATTGATGAAAATTGGTCATCAAATATGTCAACAGAATTTTCATCAGGTGATACATATACTGAATTATCTCCTGATGGATTTGGTAACTTTGAATTAAATACTCCATCAAAAAATTTAGCTGGATTATCTTTAATCCTATTTAGAAAAGGTTTAATTAGTTTTGATATAGAAAATATTGACTACAGCACTTCGAACTTAAACGCAAGCTATTATAACTTTTCTTCAGAAAATTCAAACATTTCTACATATTATAAAGATGTTACTAATATAAAGATTGGATTTGAATGGAAATTTGGAAATATAGCAATAAGACAAGGAATAGCTTTCTTTGAAAGCCCTTTTTCAAATGAAATAAATGATTATTCAATAATCAAAAATAGTTTCGGTATTGGATATTATCAAAACCAATATTTTGTTGACTTTGGATTTGTTAACTCTAAGCAAAAAGAAACATATTATGCATACGAAGGAGTTTCTGAACCTATTAACTTAACAGAAAAAAACTCATCTTTCCTTGTTACCGTAGGATACAAGTTTTAATAATTATTTTTTTACTCTTTTTCAACAGATGGAATAAAGATTCTTCCACAATGCTCGCAAGCTATAATTTTCTTTTTGTTCTCTACTTCTAAAGCTTGTTGAGGGGTAACTCTATTAAAACATCCACCACAAGCATTTCTTTCAACACTAACAACAGCTAAACCATTTCTTGAACTGTTTCTAATTCTTTCATAAGCATCAAGTAGCCTCTGCTCTATTTTTTTATTAATTCTTGCTCGTTTTTTTACTAATTTTTCTTCTTCTTCGGATGTTCGTTTTATTATTTCATCTAATTCTTTTTTCTTCTCATCTAATCTATCCTCTTTTTCCTTTATCTTGATCTTAGTGTCATCAATGATTTGCTTTTTATCGACATTTAAAGATTCAAATTCTTTTATTTTTTTTTCAGCTAATTCTATTTCTAATTTTTGAAATTCAAGTTCTTTATTAATAGAGTCAAATTCTCTGTTATTTCTAACTTTCATTTGATCTTTTTCATATTTCTTTATTAGCTCTGCTGCTTCAATGGAAGCATTTTTTTGATTTGTGATATTCTCTTTATTATCATTTATCAATTCTTCAGTAGTTTTTTTTCTTGTTTTCAATCCCTCAATCTCATCTTCTAAGCCTTTAACTTCTAATGGAAGCTCTCCTCTTAATATTTTAATATTATCTATCTTTGTATCTACTTCTTGAAGAGAAGCTAAATTATCAAGCTTTTCTGCTACTGAAATCTCATCTATTGTTTTTTTTGCTACCATATTTTTAGTAATAACTTATTGGATTAGTATCAATATTTGTCAAAATGACGTCTAATTTAGGAAAATTTTTCTTTAATATTCTATAAATTCTTTCAGCAACAAATTGTTCAGTCTCATAATGACCGATGTCTGCTAAAATAATTTTCCCATCTGCCTCGAAAAAATCATGATATTTAAAGTCTGAGCTAATATAAATATCAGCCCCTTGATTAATTGCTTCGTTTATAAGAAAAGAACCTGAACCACCACAAAAAGCAATTTTTTTTAAATCCTTTTTAATTAGATTAGTATGCTTTAAAATACTATATGGAATTTCTTTTTTTAATAATTTAAAAAAATCAAAAACATCCATTTTATCATTTAAATCTCCTATAACTCCAGAGCCGATATTATTAGGGTTTTTTAAAGGTATTATCTCATGCGCAACCTCCTCATAAGGATGATTTTGATGAAGAACACTTATTACTTTTTTTTGTAAAAATGTTGGGAAAATTAATTCTAATTTAATTTCTTTTTGTGCTGTTTTTTTATTGTTCTCCCCTATATATGGATTAGCTTCTTCAAGGGGTCTAAATGTACCTATGCCGTCATTATAAAAGGAACATTGATCATATTTATCTCCAATTTTACCGGCACCTACATTAAATAGTGAAGTTTGAATTTTATTAAAATATTTTTTAGGTACATAAGTAATTAACTTACTCAATCCTTCATTTTTTTTCTTTAATATCTTAACATTACTTAAGCCAATTCTTTCACTAAAAGTATATGATACACCATCTAATATGTTATCCAAATTAGTATGTAAAGCATAAATTGCTATATTATTTTTAATTGCCTTAAAAACAACCCTCTCAACATAGCTTCTATTAACTAATTGTTTTATAGATTTGAAAATAATCGGATGGTGAGATATAATAAGATTACATTTTTTATCAATTGCATCTTGTATCACTTCTTCAGTACAATCAAGACAAGTCAAAACTGAGTTTATTCTCATGGTTTCATCGCCTACTAGTAAACCACTATTATCATAAGACTCTTGATAACTTAATGGTACTGCTTGTTCTAAATATTTTATTATTTCTGCTAATTTCAAAAATTCTATTGTTATGTTTGATTCACAAAAATAAGTTATTTAATCTTTCGTTCTAAATAAATGAAATTACTTATAGTCATATTTTTTCCTGTTCTTCTTATAATATACTTACTTCATCAGTTAATTTTATTTTTAAGAAATAAATTATATGACTACAATATTTTAAAATCACACAAATTTAAACATTTAAACATTATTAGTATTGGTAGTTTAAAATTTGGGGGAGCGGGTAAAACTCCATTAGTTGAATATATTATAAATCATTTATCTCAAACTAAAATTGCAGTATTAAGCAGAGGCTACAAAAGAAAAAAATCTGGTTTCATTATAGCTAAAAAACATCACACTGCTTTTGATATAGGGGATGAATTAAATATGATTTCAAAAAAAAATAAAAATTTAGTCGTAGTTGCTGATAAAAATAGACAAAGAGCAATTAAAAAAATAATTGAAAAAAATAATATTAAAACAATTATTTTAGATGACGCACATCAATATAGAAAGCTTAAAAAAAACTTGAATATTATTGTTACAGAGTACAATAAATTATATTCAGATGATTATTTATTTCCTTTAGGTAAATTAAGAGAAAGTTGTTTAGGGGCAAAAAGAGCTGGAATAATTGTGGTAACGAAATGCCCAAAAAATATTACTAAAAAAAATAAAAATGTTATAAGAAAAAAACTAGCATTAAATAAAACACAAAAAATATTCTTCTCCTACATTAAATCATATAAGTTTATTAATAACAATAAAATCATAACTCTGGATTCCACAAAAAAATACTTCCTTTTAACTGGAATTGCTAGCCCAGAATTACTAATACAAAAATTAAAGAAAATATCTATTAAATTCATGAATTTTAATTATCATGATCATCATTATTTTACAAAAAAAGAAATTGAAAATTTAATTACAAAAGCTAAAAAAAATAAAATAGATAATTTAATTATAACAGAAAAGGACTATTACAGATTTAGTAAAGAACATTTACATTTAATTCAATCTCACTTTTTCTTAATATACACTCAAATCGAATTTGATTTTATTAATGAAGAAAAGTTAATCTTTAACAAACAATTAACTAAATTTATCTAAAAAAAAGAATATGAAAAAAATTTACATAGCTGGTATTATATTTTTACAAACATTTTTACTAAACGCTCAAAGTAGTTTAGATGTACTTTTTACCTGGTCTGATGAAAGTATAAGTGATGAAAACTGGGTTGGAAATACTTATAATGAAATATGGGGAGTTGCGCAAAATGGCCACGAATTCGCAATCATTGGTAGCACTCAAGGTACTCATATTTTTGATATCACAAATCCTGAAGACGGATTTCTTGCTGCATATATTCAAGGGGCAGATGATAGCCCAGCAATTGTCCATAGGGATTTTCATGATTATGAAGGCTATTTGTACGCAGTTGCAGACGAAGGAGAAAGCACTCTACAAATAATTGATATTTCACAATTACCAAATAGTTTTAATGTAGTTTATGACTCTGATGAGTACATCAAAAGAGCGCATAATATTTTTATTGATACTCAAAATGCTATAATGTATGTTTGTGGAGGACGTGTTTTAAATGAATGGAATGAGCTAGCTTTTTTTTCCTTAGAAGAGCCACAAAATCCAGTTTTTTTAGGCAAATATGATGATGTTGGTTACATTCATGATATATATGTTGAAAATAATATTGGATATTTGAATGCTGGGGACAATGGGTTATTTATTGTTGATTTTTCTAACTTAGAAAACCCTACAATTCTAGGTTCTTTAACTGATTACCCAGACAAAGGGTATAATCATTCTGGGTGGCTTAACAATTCTGGATCCACATATATTTTTGCTGATGAAAATCATGGATATGAAATGAAAATCTGTGATGTTACAAATCCAAATGAAATCATAATTAACACAACATTTTTGAGTGGTGTCGACTCCAATTCCATGGCTCATAATTTAATAATTAAAGACAATTATGTATATGTATCCCATTATCACGATGGTTTATGGGTATGGGATATATCAAACCCATCAAACCCTGTTGTTGTGGGAAGTTTTGACACTTACTTACCAGAAGATCATGATAGTTATCGTGGAGCATGGGGAGTATACCCTTTACTACCCTCTGGCAATATTTTAGTTTCTGATATGCAATCTGGATTATTTGTTTTGTCCCCAATTGAAAATAACAATTCTGATATTTCTGAAAATACAAATGATAATTTTATATTTCCTAATCCTTTTACAAATCAATTTAAAATTCAAACAAATAATGCAAATCCAATGGATTTAAAAATATATGATTTGAATGGTAAATTATTATTTTCAGAAAAAATTCTAGACAATAATACTGTTCAGCCAAATTTAACAAAGGGTATTTATTTTCTTGAAATTAAATCAAAAGAAAAATTAATTACAGAAAAAATTATTCGTTTATAAATGCTGACTTTAAATAATCAATATGAAACAATTATAGGATTAGAAGTCCATATTCAAATATCAACAAAAAGTAAAGCTTATTGTAGTGACGGATATTCTTTTGGTGAAAGTCCAAATAGTTGCGTGAGTCCAATATCTTTAGGTCATCCTGGTACTTTACCAATGCCCAATAACAAAGTAATTGAAAGTGCAATTAAATTAGGTCTTGCATTAAATTGTGAAATCACTAAATATAATGAATATGCTAGAAAAAACTATTATTACCCTGACCTACCAAAGGGTTACCAAATAACCCAAGATAAAACTCCAATCTGCACTGGAGGTTATCTAGAAATTTTAAATGATACAAGCTCAAAAAAAATTAACCTTACTAGAATTCATATGGAAGAAGATGCTGGAAAAAGTATACATGATTTAGATCCATTTAATTCTCTTATTGATTTAAATCGTGCTGGAGTACCATTACTTGAAATTGTTTCTGAACCTGAAATAAGATCTTCAAAAGAAGCTTATAACTATCTTCAAGAAATTAGAAAACTTGTACGCTTTCTAGATATATGCAACGGAAATATGGAAGAAGGTAGCTTAAGATGTGATGCAAATATTTCAGTAAGACCAAAAGGTTCAATAGAATTACGTAACAGAGTTGAGGTTAAAAATCTAAATTCATTTAGCAATGTTCAAAAAGCTATTGACTCAGAAGTAAAAAGACAAATAAATACCTATGAAAATGGCGGTAATATTAGTCAAGAAACGAGAAATTATAATCCAAAAAATAATGAAACAATTATTCTAAGAAAAAAAGAAGACGCACAAGATTATAGATATTTTCCTGAACCGGATATACAACCTTTAATAATTAATTCTAATTTAATAGAAGAAATAAATAAAACAATAACTGTTCTTCCAAACACATTATATAAAAAGTATACAACTAAATATAATTTAAGTTCATATGATTCTAAAATATTAACTGAAGATAGAGATACAGCAATATTTTTTGAATCCATTCTGAAATACACAAAAAACTACAAAACTGCAGCTAATTTAATGATGGGAATGATTAAAGCATACTTAAATGAAAAATCAATCAAGATTAATGAAATAGAAATTCAACCTAAATTAATTGCTGAACTTATTACTTTAATTGATGAAAATTTAATAAGCCATATAACCGCTACTCAGAAGATTTTTCCTAAAATGGTTAAAGATCCTAATTCTTCGCCCAGATTAATTGCCGAAAAAAATAATTGGATTCAAGAAAAAGATGACAAATTATTAAATATCATAGTTGAAAAAGTAATAAATATGCATCCTGAAAAAGCTCAAGATTATAAAAATGGAAATAAAAATCTTTTAGGTCTATTTATGGGTGAAGCAATGAAAATTGCAAAAGGAAAAGCAAATCCAAAGATCTTAAGCGATCTTCTTAGAAAAAAACTAGATAAATGAAATTAAAATCTATTTTCATTGTTTCTATTCCATTATTATCAATTGTACTTGCATACATTTTTATTTATGGTCCAAATAAAAAAAATATTGTCAAAGATAATCTAGATATTACAAAAGAAAACCACAATAAAGAAGTAAAAATTGACTTAAATAAAACTAATGATTTTATTGAAAAAAAAATTAACCATGAAGAAAATAATGAAAATTTAGAGTCAGAAAAGATTATTAATGACATTTTGAATGGGGAATTTAAAGATGAAAGTAAAAATTTAGCCCCACTTTTTTCACTACCAAATCAATTCGGAGAACTTATTCATTTAAATGATTTTAAAGGAAATTTATTGGTGATTGATTTTTGGGCATCATGGTGCACACCATGTAGAAATGAAAATTTAAAAATGGTTGAATTATATGAAAAATATAAAAACAAAGGAGTTAATTTTCTCAGTGTTTCATTAGATGGAGAGAGGGGGCAAAAAAATCCTAGATCGGATTGGACTGATGCTATTTTTAAAGACGGATTAGTTTGGGATAATGTTAGTGAATTAAGAGGTTGGCAATCAGAAGTTGTAAAAAAATATAATTTTAATAAAATCCCTATGACTGTTTTGGTTGATAAAAATGGTTTTATAATAGCTAAGAATTTATTTGATCAAGAACTTGAGTCCGAAATAAAAAAAAATATAAATGAAAAATAGAACAAAAATATATTTTGCATCTGACTTTCACTTAGGGTCTCCAAATTATAACGAAAGTCTTAAAAGAGAAAAAAAGATTTGTAGATGGCTAACACAAATTAGTCATGATGCCAAAGAAATATATTTAGTTGGTGACCTATTCGATTTTTGGTTTGAATATGACAAGGTCATTCCAAAAGGGTTTGAAAGAATAAAGGGTAAATTAGCTGAATTAAGTGATATGGGAATTAAAATTATATTTTTTAATGGAAATCATGATTTATGGACATTTGGTTATTTCGAAAAAGAGTTAGGTTTTAGGGTTTATAGTAAACCTCAAATTATTGAAATAAATAATAAAATATTTTATATAGCTCACGGAGACGGATTAGGTAAAGGAAATTTTACTTATAAAATCATTAAAAAAATTTATTTAAATACATTTTGCCAATTTTTATTTGCAATCACCCCTTCTTATATTGGAATTTCTTTAGCTAAATATCTATCAAATAGCAGCAGAAAGAAAAACTTAAATCATCCAAAAAAAAATATTCACGAACCGCTAATTGAATTCTCAAAAAAAACTCTTAATAATAAAAAAATTGATTATTTCATTTTTGGACATTTACATGATCCTAAAATAGTTGAATTAAATAAAACATCTAAATATGTAAATTTAGGAGATTGTGTTAAGCATTTTTCTTATGCAGAATTAGATGGAGAAAACCTATTATTAAAAAATTTTTAACTATTTTTACTTCTTATCATATTCTTTACTTTTAATTAAAGAATATTTACAATAATTACTGGTATAGTTTTTGCATAATACTTATCAGTATTATTAAAACAATAGTTAATGGTAAAAATTTACAAAACATTACAAAAAAATCTTATTATAGGATTTTTTCTGATTTTAAGTTTAAATTCTGTATTAACATATAGCCAAAGTACATCTGGAGGGGGAACAGAATATTTCTGTGAAAATAGTGGTTTGAATGAAATAACAATGGTTGGAGGTGAAAGCTGTAATTTAGTTGTTTCTTTAACCGATTTAATTGTCGAAAATCCTAGATGTGCTAACCAATCTGGATACATTCACATGGATGTATCTGTAGCAGATTCTAGTGGAAATCCGGTCATAGTATCCGACGGATTTGTTCAAGTAAACGGTATTAATTATGACTTGGATGCTGGAGAATCATTTACAGAGTTTTTTAATGAAATACCTGTCTCTACTGGCACATATATTATTCAAGTTTACATTAATGCAGTTCAAGGACTAACTCCTGATTGCACTAACTTTATTGTTCCTGAATCAATAGAATGTTGTAATGATATAGATCCATCTGATTGCATGATAGATAGTTTTTCTGGGGAGCAACAAATATTTAATGTTATACCTGACTATGAGCCTATAGAAATTACATGGGATTTATATAGCCCACCTTGTGACGGTCTTGAAGGAGAAATTCAAATTACATCCGTTTCTGGTGGAGGTTGTTCAGACCCATCTGAATATAATTTCAATGTTAATAGTGCGCCTGTAGAATTCAACACACTAACATTAGTTAGTTCAGATTTAGAACAATTACTTATCACTGCAACTTGTACTCAAGGTACTACAACAAATTTAGATGACTGCGAATATGTGTTTTTTGATGAATTTGAATTTAGCATTCAATATGATCAAGCTTCAGAGGTGACACAAGTGAGTTGCCCTGGTGAAGATGATGGTCAAATTTTAATTGATGTTGTTACTAGCTCTTTAGACGCGACACCACTACAAAACGCAAAATATACTTGGTATTCCTGTGATGAAAATGGAGATAATCCTGAATTTATCGGAGTTACATCAACTGACCCAAGTAGTCCTATATATGGAGAGCAAGCTTTTTCTAATGGAATTATTGGTAATGGAAATATATTAACCAATCTGCTAGGTTCTGCTAATGGTAATTTTTATTACGTAGTTGTTAGAGATAATAATGATCCACCATGTATAGTGGCTGACTGGATTGATGACCCTATTGCAGTTTATGAACCCGAAGAGCTTGAGATAAATACTGTTGATATTCAAGAAAATTTATCTGTCTATTATATAGCTCCCCCAGGGACATTTGCTTTATTTGGAAACCCTAACGGAGAAGGTTGTAACTATAACGTGTCTTGTCCAAATGCTACAGATGGAATAATCACAATAGAACTTAATGATATTACTGGTGGAGATTTTCCATTTGCTGGGTCAGATCCTAACATTCCAAGCGAATCCGATAATTATGAAAATTACTCATTACAACTACAATACCAAGACGGAACTATAATCGGTAACTGGAATGGAACAGACTTTAGCCCAGATATTCAAATTCCAAATCTGGCTGCAGGAAATTATCAATTAACTGTTCAATTTCCAAGCGGAAATGACGAGGATGGTGATGGTGTTGGAGATGGAATATGTGAGGTTACTGAAACAATTACATTAACACCACCTCCACCTATCGAACTATTTGTAGAAAGTAACAATGATGAGCAGTATTGCTATGGTGATAGTAATGGGAGTATTAATTGGATAAATCCCTCAGACCCTTCTGGAGATTTTATTACAGGCGGTTGCCCTTTCGACTGTCTTGATGCAATATATTGCTCTTTTCCAGAATGGTCAGTTCAAGTTTTAAATGGTTTTGGAATTGGGGAGCCATACAACTCTGGGAATTACATAATTGCTAACGATAATCCTTATTTTGCTCCATCATACCTTGGCCCATTCATTTATGAAGATACTAATGACGACGATCTTCCTGATAATGAAGATGAACCATTAGATATTAACATAAACCAACTCCCTGCTGGAAATTATGTTATTAATGTGATTGATGCTCTGGGTTGTCCAAGTGACTACTACTCTATTGAAATAACTGAACCTGATCCGATTATTATTTCTGATGAGGAAGGAAATCCTGATCCTGATGTAATCTCTCTTCCTGATTATAATGGTTATGAGATTTCTTGTTTTGGAGCCAATGATGGATGGATGGATGTAAGTGTTTCTGAAGATATGGGGACACCACCATTTGAATATCAACTTACGGGACCTAGTGGCTATGATGAAACAAATGGAAATGGCTATTTTAATGAATTAATAGCTGGAACTTATACTATATCAATCTTCGATAGTAATTATGTTATTTCAGGTGGCACTGGAAATTGTGCTGCACAAACAACTGTTACATTAACAGAGCCTGATGAGCTAACTATTACAGCAAATCCAGAAGTGAAAAATTGTGGCTTCCATGTGTCATGTTTTGGTGGATCTGATGGAATAATAAACACTGATTATGATGGTGGTATTTCACCTTACCAATTCGCTTGGCAAAAATTAAATGAAGACGGTAGCTGGTCTATAATATCTGGTGAAAATAATAGTTCCATTTCAAATCTAAATGCTGGTTTTTACGCAGTTACCATAGAGGATTTAAATAGTACGGATGGTAGTTGTTTTGCTACTGACACAGTTGAAATTACTGAGCCAACCCTACTAGAAATAACAGATTTTTCAATTATTGATGTAAGCTGCTTTGAAGGAAATGACGGAGAAATTGATATTACTGTTGAGGGAGGTTGCCAAGAATATACTTTTGAGTGGCAAAATTCTGAAACTGGCGAAATACTTCCTTCTGAAAACCTAGCTGACTTGGATGGAGATGGTATTTTTGATGATGCATTTAATCTATATGCTGGAAATTACACAGTTCTAATTACTGATAATAACTCGTGCATAAAAATTGAATCCTTTGAAATAACAGAACCTGACCCAATCGTTATAACTCCAACATCTTCCGATTATAATGGTTTTGGCGTAAGTTGTTTCAATGGAAATAATGGATTTATTGATATAATTGTTGAGGGAGGCACAGGTGAGTACACCTACGAATGGGTAGGTCCTGATGGATATGATAATTCTAACCAAAATATATCTTCACTTGATGCTGGCATATATTCTTTAACTGTAACTGATGAAAATGACTGTTCAATTGATTTTGAAATTGAATTAACTCAACCCGAAGCATTATCAATAACATTAGAGAGTATTAGTGAAAATTTTTCATGTTATGGAGAATGTATAGGAACAATTGATATTAATATAAACGGAGGAGTAAGCCCGTACAATTATTCATGGTCTAATGGAGAAACTGCTGAAGATATTAGTGATTTATGTGTAGATAATTACACGATAATTGTAACCGATTTAAATGGTTGTATAATTAGTTCATCATATGAAATTACAGAACCTGAACTATTAACCGTTGAAGAATCAGTTTCATCATATGCATGTGGTTATGAAATATCTTGTAACGGTGCTAGTAATGGTACTATTGACCTAGAAGTTGAGGGTGGGACTGGAGAATATTCTTTTTCCTGGACTGGATCAAATGACTTTACAAGTACAGAAGAGGATTTAATTGGATTAGGACCAGGATTATACTCTGTAATTGTAACAGATGAAGAAGGTTGTCTTGTAGAAATAAATAACATTGAAATTACTGAACCAGAGGAAGAATTAACAGCTGAGCTCACTATATCTGAATACGAATGTGGATATGAAATTTCATGTTTCGGCGCAAATGATGCATCAATTGACCTTTTGATTCAAGGTGGTAATACATGTACAAGTAACGAATATATTATTCAATGGGTTGGGCCAAATAGTTTCTCAAGTAATGAAGAAGACATAAATAATCTTGGACCTGGAACTTACCAAGTTCTTATTACTGATGCAGAAGGATGTACTTTTGAAATAAATAATATAGAAATAACTGAACCTGCAGAACTAACAATTTCTGAAGAACATTCAACTTTTAATTGTGGATATGAGATTTCTTGTAATGGAGCTTCTGATGGTTGGATTAATATTTCAGTAGAAGGTGGAAATAACTGCCAACCTTACATTTATAATTGGACAGGGCCTAATGGGTTCAATAGTACAGATGAAGATTTAGAAAATATTTCTGATGAAGGTATATATTCGGTTGAAGTAACTGATATATTTGGATGTAGTGTTGAAATATCAGTAGAGATAGATGAACCAGCTGAATTAACTCTATCTGAAACAATTGGGCAATATGAATGTGGATACCAAATCTCTTGTTTTGGTGCAACTGATGCATCAATAGATTTACTAGTTGAGGGAGGCTGTGAGCCTTATATTTACTCATGGACCAACTCTGAAGGATTTTCAAGCTCTGACCAAAACCTAAATGAAATTGGAATCGGTACTTACTCAATCACGGTAACTGACGATAATGGATGTACTGTAACAATTCCTGGAATTGAAATAAACGGACCAGATGAAGAATTGACAGCAACTGAAACCACATCAGAATATGAATGTGGATATGGTGTATCTGCGTTAGGAGCTTCAGATGGATCTATTGATTTAGATATCAGCGGAGGAAGTACATGTGAACCATACACTTTTAACTGGAGTGGACCGAGTGGATTTACAAGTGAAAATCAAAATTTATCAGGACTAAGTGCAGGTATTTATTCAGTGATTATATCAGATGTTAACGGATGTTTATATTCCATCCCTTCGATTGAAATCACTGAACCTGCTGAACTAACTATTACAGAAACGCACTCTTCTTATGAATGTGAATACGGTGTAACATGTTTTGGTGCTACAGACGGCTCAATTGATATTACAGTTGAAGGTGGTTGTGAACCTTATTCATTTGCTTGGTCTAATGGTGAAACTACTGAAGATTTAAATAATATTGGAGCAGGGATTTATACGGTTACTGCAACAG
>PAZG01000032.1 GCA_002715445.1 Flavobacteriales bacterium
GACTACGCTACACCCCGAATATTTTGTGCGGGGAGAGAGGGGTTCGAACCCTCGATAGCACGAAGGTATAACACCTTAGCAGGGTGCCGCTTTCAGCCACTCAGCCACCTCTCCTTCCATAAGGAATGCAAATATAATATAAATATTCAATTATTAATCTTCAGGATATTTAATTCTTAAGTGGTAAATATCTTGTAGTTTCATTTTAAAAATACTTTTAGCAATTTTAATATCCTTAAATGATAAGGAAGAATTATCAAATTGATTATCTGATAATTGAGAGTTAATTACTTTCTCAACAATTTTATCTATATTTTTATTCGTAGGGTTTTTTAGACTTCTAGATGCAGCTTCTACTGAATCTGCCATCATTAATATAGCTGTTTCTTTATTAAAAGGTTTAGGCCCGGGATATCTAAACTTATTATCATCAACTATTTCATTTGGATAATTCTTTAAATATTCTTTATAAAAATATTGTATCAATGAAGTTCCATGATGGGTTCTAATAAAATCAATTAATTGATCAGGTAATTTAGATTCTCTAGCAATTTCAATACCATCAATTACATGATTAACAATAACCTCAGCGCTTTCGTCAAAACTTAAATCATCATGCGGATTATATGAGTTATTTTGATTTTCAATAAAAAAATTAGGCTTTTTTAATTTACCAATATCATGATATAAAGATCCTGCTCTAACTAATAAAGAGTTAGCGCCTAATTCAATAGCAACTGATTCAGCTAAATGAGAAACTTGTAAAGAGTGATGAAAAGTACCAGGGGCTTTTTCAGCTAAATCTCTTAATAAGGGTCTATTAGTGTCACCAAATTCCAACAAAGAAATATCAGAAATTAAACCAAATATTTTTTCTGATATATAAATAAAAGGGAAAGTTAAAAAAGTTAAAATAGACCCTATACAAATCAAACCCAATTTATATAAATCAATTTCGTGAAAATTACCTAGAATAATGACAGAAAAGGCTATATAAGAAAACACAAAAACAATAGTTATTCTTATTATTGCAAAAAATAACTGAGATTGTATATATATTTTATTAAATGTCATTAAAGAAGTATAACCAGCTAAAACATTTAACAATATAAATAAATGTGGTTCTGATGAAAAAAACGATGAAATAATTATCGTGAAAAAATGAATAACTAAAGCCAAACGAAAATCAAAAAAAGCTCTAATTGTTATTGGTATTATGCAAAAAGGCAGTAAATAAATTAGTCTATCATCAAAATTTGATAAAATAGAACATATCAAAACAAAAAATAAAATTAGAGAGAATAAAAAAATAAAATTAGTGTTTAAATCAATTATTGACTGATAATATTTTGAAACAAATAAATAGAATACAAATAGTATAATACAAAAAAGAAAAAACTTTCCTAAAAACATTAAATAATAGTTTTCAGTGGTTATATTTTCTATTCCTAAAGATTCTTTATAAGAAAATAATATTTGATGTAAATCATCATTTATAAGTTGATTTTTTTTAATTATTAAACTATCTTTTTCAATTAATCCATAAACATCATGAACCGATAACAAATCTTTTTCTAACATTTTAACAGTCCAATCATCGTTATAAATAATATTAACTTGTATTAAGTCAATAATTATATTTTTTAATAATTCATCTATTGATTGTTCATTTATATAACTTTTAGCCGTTGATATAGTGAAATAATCATTAACATTTAAATCAAAAGTTTCTAGTTCATATAATAATTTTAGATTTTTATTTTTGTCAAGGCTCCTAAGATTAATAATACCTTTAGAATATATTTTTTTTAGAATATTTTCTGCATTAGTTTTTAAATTATCAATTCTTACTTTATTAAATATATTTTGATTAAACTGAAGATCTATTTTTACAATTAACTCATTAATAATATCATCGTATACTTGAGAATCTTTTTGATAAAAAACATATGAACTAGCTATTATTTCTTTTTTTTCAATTTCTTTTTGATTTTTGTTTTTTATTATTGAAAAACTATTTTCAGCATACAAATCATCTCCAGACCAAAAAGAGCCTTTTTCAATATTATAATTAAAAGAACTATTTAAAGGGGTCAAAATAGCTATAATGACAGAAAATAGACTAACTAAAAAATACTGAAATAATTTATTGTGATTATTTCTTATTTTTTCAAGAGACAACTTCATTTATTTATATAAATATTAATTTAAATTTATTTAAGATAAATTTTCTAAACTTAATGCAATTTACATAAATTGGCTATTTAAAAGTATAAATATGAAAAATGTAGTTATAACCTCTTACTCCAGAACTCCAATTGGAAGTTTTGGTGGCTCTTTATCATCTATATCAGCAACAAAATTAGGTGCTCATGCAATAAAATCAGCATTAAATAAAATTAATCTAGATCCAAAACTTGTTGAAGAACTATATATGGGTAATGTGATTTCTTCTGGAATTGGGCAAGCACCAACTAAACAATGTGCTATTTACGCTGGATTAGGCCCTAATATTCCTTGTACAACTGTAAATAAAGTATGTTCTTCAGGAATGAAGTCAATTATGATAGCAGCACAAGCAATTAAAAGCGGTGACTCTGAAATAGTAGTAGCTGGGGGAATGGAAAGTATGTCTAATATACCATATTATGTGCCTAAAGCTAGAAGTGGACATAAATTTGGCCATGGAAAAATAATGGATGGACTGGTACAAGATGGACTAACTGATGTATACAGCGGTGATGTAATGGGAGTTTGTGGAGAGCTTTGTGCTGAAACAATGAATATAACTAGAGAAGAACAAGATAATTTTGCAATCGAATCATATAATAGGAGTAAAAAAGCATGGGAAAATGGCTCCTTTGCCAATGAAGTAAGTCCAATTGAAATACCGCAAAGAAAAGGAGATCCAATTATAATTTCAGAGGATGAAGAATTTAAAAATGTAAAGCTTGATAAAATAAAAAAATTAAGAACTGTATTTAAAAAAGAAGGTACAATTACTGCAGGTAATGCATCGACTTTAAATGATGGCGCAGCTGCTATTATATTAATGAGTGAAGAAAAAGCAAAAGAATTAGGATTAAAACCTATTGCTAAAATTATTTCATATGCCGACGCTTCTCAGGAACCAGAATGGTTTACAACATCTCCAGCAAAAGCAATACCACTAGCTTTAACTAAAGCAAAACTATCAATAGAAGACATTGATTATTGGGAACTTAATGAAGCATTCTCTGTTGTAGGTATTGCAAATATGAAAGAATTAAAACTTAAACCAGAAAATGTAAATATTTATGGGGGAGCTGTGTCACTTGGTCATCCTTTAGGTTGTTCAGGTGCAAGAATAATTACTACCCTTTTAAGTGTTTTGATTAATAATGATGCAAAACTAGGTGGTGCAGGTATTTGCAACGGAGGAGGAGGAGCATCAGCAATGATTATCGAAAAACTCTAATATGTATGGGATCTGTCTATTAACTGTAATTCCTATGCGAAAAGAAAAATCNGATTNATCNGAAATGATAAATCANATTCTTTTTGGNGANNCNTTTAAAATTTTAAAAAAAGACAATAATTGGTCTTATGTAGAACTATTNCATGATTCATATAATGGTTGGATTTGCAATAAACAATATGAGCCAATTAATGAAANTANNAAAAAAAGTATTGTNTGTAATAAAATGAATTGNAATATTCATTTGGGTGAATTCAACCAACCTATTGTTTTAGGAAGTTTAATTCCAAATAAAAAATCAATTCAAAATAAATTCAAAATAAATTTTAATTGTAATTTNAATAACACANTTAANTTCAATAGCCATTTTGTTAAAATATGTAAAAAATACTTGAATTCGCCTTATTTATGGGGAGGAAGAACTANATATGGTATCGACTGTTCTGGATATACACAAATCATATATAGAATGTTTAAAATTAATCTACCTAGGGACGCTTATCAACAAGAAAAACTAGGAATAAAAACTGAATTTAATGANAAAAAAATTGGTGATTTAGCATTCTTTGAAAAAGACAAAAAAATTACTCATGTTGGGATAATTTTAAATAATAATAAAATAATCCATGCATCAGGAAAAGTGAAAATAGATTATATTGACAACTTAGGAATATATGAAAAACCTAACCATATTGAGTATACTCATAAATTAAAATCAATCAAAAGGTTTATATAATCAACTACTTTTGAATTTTAATTGTTTTATTTAAAATAATTTTGTTTTCAGAATTTAAATAAATGAAATATATTCCTGATTTNTGATGAGATAAATCAATTAATTTATTTTCATTTTTATCTAAATTTAGATTTTCATCATAAATTTTTCTTCCTTCAATATTAAAAATCAATAATTGAGCATTTAAATTTTGCTGACTATTGAGTTTTAAATTAAAAATACCGTCTGTTGGATTTGGAAATATATNAATAGAATAATTAATTGAGATAAAATTATTAGAATTTAAATAACCTGAAATTGTATCATCATTTTCATTTACTATACCATCTCCATCAATATCATCATCATAATCATTTAAAATACCGTCTCCATCAACATCATCNTCTTCNGAATTCACAATACCGTCTCCATCAATATCATCATCTTCAGAATTTACAATACCATCTCCGTCAATATCNTTAGGAGGGTTTGGTAACTGAAAAAATATAGTATCAGATATCCATTCACATCCAAATTCATCAGAAGCTACAACCCAAAAATACCCATTATTAGTNCCNGTTACATTAGGNCCAGAACCAAAATAAAGTCCATTGTAATACCAATCTAAATTATATTCAGTATTAGTAGATAATAATATATTATCTGATACAAAAATAGAGGGAGAAAAATCATTATCACATTTTATAACATCAATTGGAAGAGANTGACTTTGACAACCATCTTCAGTNACAAATTCAACCCAATAGGTACCTGATTCTAAAGCAATATAAGTTGATTGATTAGCCCCTTCNATCATTTCTCCATTAAAATACCACTGATAAGAAATAGCATTTGTAATNGGGGATGATATAATTGATAAATACTCATCATAACTCAATTCTGGTGTAGGGGTATCAAAAACAACAATTGTTTCAGAATCCTCAAANGATTGTACAGTAACTAATGATGCTGAAATACTATAATTACCTGATGCACATCCTGTATTAAAAGTATGTACTCCGTCACTTAAATCTAAAGTAAATGTTCCTAAATCATCATTACCTGAGAAACTTAAATCAGTTCCATCCCACCAATTTTCNACATCCCAAATTGAAACAGAATATGGNGGATTATCCATATTAAAGTTAATATCCCAACTTGGATTNTGACTTGTTATATAATCAGTTTCATATACTAAAAAACCATCTCCATCGTAAATTTTAATTAATATATCTGGGTCACCAGTACAAATTTCAATACCAAATATNTTCTCACAAAACTCTTCAATATCATTTCCCCAACAACTAGATGAGGAAGATGATATAGAAAAATTATTTAAATTNTAATTATTACTTGTTATATCTGTGTTCAAAGTAATTGTATAACTACCTGGTTCATAAATCTGATTTGGAGGTGTTTGNTGGTTACTTTCAAAACCATTTCCAAAATCCCAACTATAAGNAACATCATATTGATCACTACCAATTAAGGCTTCAAATTCTGCTTCCACTGAACCACAACCTGAACTTGGTGAATAAATAAAAGATGCATTACCACCTTGACCTTCATTTACATTCATATAGATATCAAAATTAACAAGCTGATCAACAGAAAGACCNACACCCACAACAGTTACGTTTGCTTGAACAGAAACAGTAATAGTATACTCTCCTGCTACTAATGGTGTTCCACTAAAATTAGCACAACCAAATTCACTTTCAGATGGATTATAAATACCGCTTTCATTTGATAAGANATAATCAAGACCTAATGGTACACCAACAATATTTGTTACAATAATTTCATCTAAAACAACTTCAAATCCAGTTTCCTCATCAGANAATTGAGTTGGCATATAAAAAGTCATATCTTCTGAATAAAATTCACCAACNGTTCCATCTGGAAAGTTAGTTGGACATAAAGTAGGAAATGCTGGTTCAATCGTACAATCTGTATCNACTACGCATTGTGACTGAACATTAAAAATAGCTAGTNTAAATAAAAAAAGTAAAGTCTTTTTCATATTCTTAATATTTTGATTTAATAAAAGTTAAAGTTTTAGAAATACCCATATCATTAATAATATTAACATNATATATACCATTTTGTAAATGATTNACAGGTATNTTTATTTTTTTTGAATCAAGATTTGATAATTTTATTAACTCTCTACCTAAATTGTCAGAAACAGTGATAAAGAAATTATTATAATTAATATTATCTAAATATAATAAGCTTGATGTAGGATTAGGATAAATTAAAATATTTTCNATTAATTCATCTAATGATGAACTTGTATAATTATACGAATAAGTTCCAATACAACCATTATCATTTTCTACTTCAATTGTATATAATCCTTGAGTAAAAGGAGTTATNTTAAATGAATTTTCATTAAGGAGAAACATTCCATCTATTAACCATTGATAGGTCCAATCTGGATTATCATAAGTACTTAAACTATTACCATCTTCCCATATATATGGAAATAAATCTTCAGCTTCATTAATAGTAAATGAAACTTCTAAAGTANAACCAATTTGATCACTAACCATAAATGAATGAAATCCTGGTTGCAGTTCTTCTATAAAATATTCATTATTATCAACAGAAAAACAATTTGAATCATCACAACCATTAAATAGGTAACAATAATCTATTTCTAAATTATCTGAATAAAAAGAATAAGGTGGAATACCTCCAGATAATTCAAAAGCAACATATCCTAAATCATCTTCACATATAGGTTGACACACTTCGATTAAATCTATAATAACAGCTGGAATACATGAGCCATCATCAACTGTCGCTAAATCATTAAAATTACCNGCATTTGAATCAGTGCATCCGTAAATTATTAAAGTAAAACAAGAACCATCATCAAAAGTTGCNAAAGGATCAAACTCTACATAATNNGAATCCATACATCCATATAAATAATCACATGAGTCATCATCAAAGCAGGCAAATNGATTAAAATTTAAAGCTACAAAATCTGTACANCCAGCAGTATAACAACAAGAACCGTCATTTACATTTGCAAAAGGATCTGGGTTATATGCATTTTCATCTGTACAGCCTAAATACTCACACAATGTATTATCAAATGCTAAAGAATATGGTGCATAATTATTAGCTTGAGGATCACCACATCCAACTAATTGATCNNTACAAGAACCGTCATCAATAGTTGCGCTTGAATCATAATTAACAGCACCTGGGTCAGTACAACCAGCACAGGATGAATATTCACAAGAACCGTCATCAAAATTTGCATCTGGATTATAATTACAAGCTACAATTCCATCAGTACCACCATCATCTAAGCAACCAGGAATCACAGAACAAGAACCATCATCAAAACATGCTAATGGATTATACTCTAAATATAAAGGATCTGTACAACCACCAATATAACAACAAAGACCATTCTCCACAGTTGCAACTGGATCATAATTTAATGCAACTGGATCCATACAACCAAAAATAACAAAGAAACATGATCCATCATCAAAGCATGCTGATGAATCATAATTTGCTGCAGATGGATTAGTACAGCCTCCAAGACAATCACAAGAACCATCATCTTCAGTCGCTAATGGATCATAATTAACTGATGATATATCAGTACAACCGGGTATTTCTAATTCATCACATACTCCATCTCCATCAGTATCATTAAAACAATTGCCCGTGCAATCATAATATGCAGTTAAATCTTCATAAACACAGGAACCACAACTATCAATAAAAGCAGTTCCTCCACATACATTATTACAATCAAGAGAAACTAAACAATTACCATCACAATCTGTTATTCCATCAGAATACGCACAAGTTCCATCATCAGCTGAAGCTGATTCGTCAAAATTGCAAGCAATTGGATCAGTACAACCACCAACTGAGCCAGTAAAATTCACACTTAAGAGTTGACCAAAAGTATTTAAAGAATATGTGTCTGTAAATGGTGGAGAAAGATTCATGGTAGCTCCGTTAGAATCTGGAGCATAAGTTTCACCACTAATTTGAACAAACCAGTTATAGGACTCCCCTATTGCTAGACCATTGTCTAATCCAGCTTCAGTTCCCCATACAGTAACAGCTATACTTGCAGCTGAAGAATCCCAAATTTCATATCCAGCACACATGAAATCACCACTATCATTTATGTAAAAAACTCCGATTAAATCTCCGTTAGATAATGGTGAACCATTAAATGTTATATTAGGATAATCAGATCCACTAATGGCAATAGTTCCATTATTACCAGTATTAGTAAAATTCCAATCATATTCTTGTGAAAAAGAAAATGAAATCAATAAAAAAGAAAATATTACTAATAAATATCTCATAATTACATAAAATTAATATAATACATCAAATTTCAAACGCTCAATAAAATTATCACCTTTTACTTCAATATAATAAATTCCATTGGAGACATTATCCAAAGGTATGATAATTCTATTAACACCTGAATTTAATAAGTAATTAGAATGATAAATTACTTTACCTAAATTATCTATTAAATAAATGAAAGAATTAGTTTCATTAGATGAGTTTAATTCTATATTCACATAATCAGATGCAGGATTAGGATAACAATTAATTGTCAAACCACTCTCAATTAATGGCTCAACAATTATAGATTCTGCTACATTTATTCCATTTACAGAAAATAAATCATCACCTTCCCTCCAACTTGGGATAATATCAAAAATCTCATT
Source organism: Flavobacteriales bacterium (assembly GCA_002715445.1). Lineage (GTDB taxonomy): Bacteria > Bacteroidota > Bacteroidia > Flavobacteriales > TMED113 > TMED113. The sequence goes on from PAZG01000032.1 coordinate 8,900, forward strand.
AGAAGATTTCTTCCATAATTGGAAAGACATTTTCTCTCCTGACAACATTCCACTTTTTTCAACCAAATCCTCATCATCACCCCATACAACAACATAATTATTTTCTGAATTCAATTTAGAGATACCTACTATATTTCCTAACTCATCAAATACAGCTAATTCATCACCTTCCTGAGCAGAAAGAGCAGATTTAGGGAATCCTATGGTCATATTAGAAGATGTTTTAGAAATAGATTCATAGTATTCTAAGTCAATTCCAAATCTTTGAGCAACATCAGAATTATTATTTCCAGTTGCCCAATCCTCAGGATAAAAATCACTATTTGAATCATATGAAAATTCTTGTGCATCATATAATTTTAATAAATATCCCTCTCCAGCTTCCATATTCTCAATTGTTGATATACCGAGTTCTGGCCAAACAATATTACCACTATCATCTTTTAATAATTTGATATTTGAAACAACTGAGTTAAGAGCAGTTTCTACAGAATTACTCCAATATCTAGGATACGAAATATAATTCCATCCAGATTGCCATGAGTTGGAACTAAATTCTGGTTGTGTAAAATCACCTGAAACATTGATTTCACTAGGAGCCCATGTCTTTATAGCATAAGCCTCTTCAGTATTCATAAAATCTAAAGTTGTTACTGGAATAGCTGGCCAATAAGCTAAACCTGAAGCGTCTTTAATTATAATAAAATTATTAATTATTGGAGACATAATTGTCTCAACATCATCCTCAGAATCCATATATGTAGAAATCATATCCCAATCGCTAAATGGATTTTCATTAAGCGGAATTGTTTGTGAACTAGAGAATATTGCCCCGTGAATACCACTTACAGAATTACTAGACCAAAATCTATCTTGATCATAAGAATCATCATAAATAGCAAAACCTGAGTAAGTTTCTCCATTAAATACTTTCCATTGGAATTGTTCTCCTTCATCAAAACCATCAATTTCACCATCATTTCCATAAGCAAAAATAGAAGTAGAAACTCCCTGCCAAATAGTATAACCTCCACAAGAAAGTACGCCTTCATTATTGATAAAGAATACACCAATAAAATCACCTGTATTTAAATCTACGCCATCTAATAATAAAGATGCATCACTAGAAATAATAATTTCATGATATACCGATGTTTCATTCACTTCCCAACCTTCTGGAATTAATAAGTCAACAATTCCTATTTCAGAAATTGAACAACCATTTGCATCGGTTACAGTAACCGAATAATCTCCAGCGCATAAATCAAATAAATTAGAATCTGTAGAACCATTATCCCATAAGTATGAATATGGAGCTGTACCACCTTCAGCTATTACAGATAATTGTCCAGAGTTACAATCTACATATTCACCAGGATTAGAAGCAAATGAAACATTTAAAGGTTCTGGTTCAGAGATTTCTAATTCAATAGAATTAAAGCAACCATTAGAGTCAAAAATCTCTACATAATATAGACCAGAAGGTTGACCAAAAATATCTTCACCATAATTCCATAACTCTCCAGGCAATAAGGCATCATTGTAATAATATATATCATAAGGAGGAATTCCACCATTAACTGTTAAGTTAATTGAGCCATCATTTAAACCAATACAAGAAATATCAACTACTTCTGATGATATACTTAACTCATCAGTTTGTGTAATTTCAAATTCTAAAGTTTCTGTACAATTATTAGAGTCTGTTACCAGAACGGAGTATAAACCAGGACCAATATTTGAAAGATCTTCTGTTGTTTCACCATTAGACCAGAAGTAATTGTACGGAGATAAACCTCCGTTTATGGTTAAATCAATGTAACCATTTGAATCACCATAACATAAAACATTGGTTAATTCGCTGAATATAATTAATTCTTCAGGTTCTGTAATTTCCACTTCAATTGAAACAGTACAATCATTTTCATCAGTTGCTATAACAAAATATATTCCCGTTGAAAGATTATTAATATCCTGAGTTACTGAACCATTAGACCAATTATAAGTGTATTCCCCTGAACCTCCTGTTACGGTTATATCGATTGCAGCATCACTTTCACCATAACAAGAAACCATTGTATGATTTTCAGAAATTGTCATAGGTTCTGGCTCTGAAATATAAATATCACTAATAAATAATACACAATTATTTGAGTCTGTTATTTCAACACTTAAGAATTGATTACCAGATAAATTGGATAAATCTTCTGTGTTTTCTCCATTTGACCAAAGATAAGTGTAGGGAGCAGTTCCACCTGAAACAGATATATCAATTGAACCATCATTTGAACCACTACAAGAAATATTAATGACAGAAACTTCTGCTAAGATCTCTGAAGGTTCATTAATTTGAATTTCTATTGAGGAAGAACAACCGTTAGAATCAATTACATCAACTAAATAATTACCTGCAACAAGATTGGAAATATCTTGTGTTTCATCACCATTAGACCAAAAATATAAGTATGGAGCTGTTCCCCCCGAAACAGTTAAATCAATTGAACCATCAGAACCTCCATAACAGGAAATATTTGATAATTCACTAGAAATAATTAATTCTTCAGACTGCGTAATTTCAAAATCTAAATTTACAGAACACCCAAAATCATCAAAAACTTCAACAGAGTATGAGCCACTGATTAAATCAAATAAATCTTCGGATGTTGATCCATTATTCCATAAATAAGTATAAGATCCACTTCCTCCAGAAACAATTAAATCAATTGAACCATCGTCTCCATTATTACATGACACATTATTGATTAAATAATCAACAGTTAAAAAGTCAGAATTAATTGAAACAACTTGAGAAATTCCATTTATTTCATACTGACCTAAATTTGGTTGATTTAAACTATATTCAACTGAAAGAAAAGAAGAACATTCTTGTGAACTAGAATAAATTTGCCAAATAAAATCTTCTCCAATATCAAATCCATCTTTTTCGTCAGTAGTTTCATCATCACCACATACTGTGAAATAAAATATTTCTCCTAAATACTCAGTTCCTTGTGAAAATACTAAATCACCATTATCATCTGTAAAAAATAATCCTACATAATCACCTATTTCTAATCCTTCTGTAGCAGTAAAAGCAACTGTATGATTATTAAAAGGATCACAACCTAAATTATTTCCCCAAGGAGAATCTACTGGTAATAATCCTCCAAAACAATCATATCCTTCTTCAGGATATTCACATGAACCATCATCTATAGTTGAACCAAAATAATTACAAGCAGAAGAATCAGTACATCCCGTACATAAACTGTTATCACCACCACAATCACCACAATCATCTAATACTAAATCACCTCCCCAAACACCTGCACAATCTTGAATACAGTCATTTGATGAGTCATTATCACAAGTACCACATTCATCTAATACAGCATCTCCACCAAATACACCTGCACAATCTTGAACACAATCATTTGATAAGTCATTATCACAAGTACCACATTCATCTAATATTGCATTACCAAAAGGAACTCCATTACAATCAGCACAAGAACTGTATTCACATGACCCATCATCTTCAGTTGTATTTATATCATAGTTACATGCAGTATCATCAGTACAACCATCAATTTCATTACTCTCACACACACCATCACCATCTGCATCATTTTCAGGATCATTTGGACAAGTATCATTATTATTATCAGCAAAAGTTCCAAATTCACCAGAAGGATCAGAACATGAGGTTAATGAAAAACCATCAGAATCCCCTAAACCATCACCATCAGTATCAAAGTACCAAGTAGATGGAGAAATACAAGATCCATCATCTTCAGTTGCATTTGAATCATAATTACACGCTAAGTTATCAGTACAACCATTTACTTCATCACTCTCACACACACCATCACCATCTGCATCATTTTCAGGATCATTTGGACAAGAGTCTACTTCATCACAAACTAAATCACCGTCAATATCGTTGTTACAATTTCCATTACAATCATAAATTCCCTCAGCATAGATACAAGAAGCATCATCAAAAGTTGCAATTGAATTATAATTACACGCTAAGTTATCAGTACAACCTGGAATAGATGAAACCTCTCCTTCAAAACTTGCACTTATAATCATACCAAATGCATTTAAACTATATGTATTTGAAAAACCTCCCAATGTTTGCCATTCTACTGAAGTTGCTTCAAAAGTTTGTCCATATATATTAGCAAAAACAGTGTAAGCTTCGCCTGATGCAAATCCATCTTTTTCAGTAGTTTGAGTATCATCACCCCAAGCAGCCATAGCTATATTATTACCTGTCCACTCTTCTAAACCTCCACAAGAATACTGACCGTTATCATCAGTAAAAAACACTCCTAAATAAGCACCTACAGGAAAATCTTCTCCGTTGAAGGTTACCGTGCTTACATTTGGTCCTTCTGGGGTAATCGCTATAGTTGCATTAGCTCCGGTATTTGGCTCTTCCCAAACTAAGTTATAACATGTTCCATCATCAAGAGTTGCTTCTGAATTATAATTTACATCTGATTCATCAGTGCAACCTAGTATTGCAGTAAGCTCCCCATTAAATTCAGCATTAAGTAATTGACCAAATCCATTAGAAATAAATGTATTCGAAAATGGCGGTGAACTATTCATAGATGATATATCTGCACTAAAAGACTGACCACCAATTTGTAATCCCCAGAAAAACTCATCTCCTGAAGCGAATCCATTATCTAAACCTGATTCTGAGGCCATGGCAGCAATCGCTAATTGATCCCCTGTCCAAGGTTGATATCCAGCGCATTGTAAATTACCTGAATCATTAGTAAAAAATACACCAACTAAAGAACCAATTGGAGGCTCTTGACCATTAAAAGTAACAACGTTAGCACCAACTTGAATGGTCATATTTGCATCTGTTACAGTAAAAGTCCAATCATCAGGAATTGGAAGTGGAAAAACACATGAACCATCATCTTCATTTGCTGAGGGATTATAGTTTTCAGCAGTAGCATCAGTACAACCTAAAACTACAGAAACACCACTACAAGAATCACAGGAAACAGGGCACGCATCGGAAATATTAAAGCCATTGTAAGAACCATCACAAGTAAAAATCATCACAGCAGTTGCACAATCTATTGGATCCATAGCGGCATCATCATCTAAACACTCTTCATTTGAAGGACATGAATCACAAGTTACTGGACATGCATCTGAAACCAACATATCATTCCACGTACCATCACAACCAAATACAGCAAGCGCTGTAGCACAATCCATTGGAGTCATTAATGAATCATCATCTAAACATTCATCAGTAGAAGGACATGAATCACATGCTACAGGACATGCATCAGAAATTAAAACGCCATTATAATCACCAGTACAAGTAAAAACAGCAATTGCTGTTGCACAATCAGTAAATGGAGGGATTAAAGAAATATCATCTGAACATTCTGATCCAGTTGCTATTGATAAAGATAAAACTTGACCGAATCCATTTGCTATAAATGTATCAGAAAATGGTGGATCACTATTCATAGTAGAATCAAACAAATAAGAGACACCTGTTTCAGTATCATGCATCGCCCACTGAATTACTTCACCTGCAGCCATACCATTATCCATTCCAGATTCTGAAGCCATTACAGCAACAGCAAGTTGATCACCTGTCCAAGGTTGATATCCTGCACACTGTAAATCACCTGAATCATTTTCAAAAAAAGCACCTACTAAATCTCCAATAGTACAATCTGCACAAACATCAGAACCTACTTGAACTGTCATATTTGCATCTGTCACAGTGAATTCAAACACTAAATTTGATTGTGAGTAAGAAAAATTAAAAAATAAAGCTAAAGTCAAAAACATTGACTTAAAAGTATATAGTTGCATATTCATATTTAAGTATTTTTATTTTATTGTTTAATCATAATTATCTTTTGATATATATATATTCCCCTGATAGGTTTCTTTAGTTTGACTTGCTTCGTTAAATAAATCAAGAACAAAATAATAAACTCCATCCGAAACTATTTCATTATTTAAATCATTTATTCTCCCATCCCAAAGAACCTTATCTGAACTAAAACCATTTTGTGCATGAACTACATAACCCCATCTGTTATATACAGTGAAAACTAAATTTTTATGTAATTCTGGATCTAAACCTTGAATAGAAAAATAATCATTATTTCCATCCCCATTAGGTGACAATGAGTTTGGTACTGTAATTGGGCATGAGAAACCAACACTAAAATTAGCTACAGTATCACAAAGATGGTAAGCAAAATCATACATTCCCCAAGAATCAACTGTAAAATCTATAGTATTAGGAGTTTCATTGTCAATAATTACATTTCCAGGTCCATCAATAAATTCGAAGTAACCATTATCAATATTATCAGGAATGTCTGCAAAAACACTTGAGTTTTGGACACAATCATAATAAGTAACAGCAAAATTTGCATACGGATTTTTTCTAAAATCAACGATAACTTCATCATATGAGCCACAAGAAGTATACATGAATGTATATGTACCGTAATTTGATACAGTTACAATTGGATTAATTGAATTTATATCATCAAACTCTGCTGATTCATCATTTGGAGTTGACACAACTGACCAAAAACCATCTTCACCAGAATCATTTACAAGAAATAAAAATGTAGAAAACTCACAAAAAACATCAGGAATATTAGCAATTTGAGGGGGACTAGGGTTCATTTCAAATGAAATTGTACTTTGTAAACCACACTCATCAGTGTAAATTAATTCATATTCACCATAGTCAGAACATTGGACAGTAGTAATTTGACTATTGGGGTTACCAAAAATTATATTACCAGGCCCCGAAAATGACCATACTCCATCACCAAATCCTCCTGATGATGAAGCTGAAAATTCTTCTAAACAAAATAAGTCAGGGGGAACAAATAAGAATATTGGCTCTATTTCCGGATCATAAACATTAAATATTTGAGATGCTTCACAATTAAACTGATCTATAATAATTACTTCATATTGACCCGCATACAAAGTATTAGGATTTACAGGATTACCATCCATATCATTCCAAATTTGAGAATATGGCCCTGTCCCACCTGAAATATTAACAGTTGCTTGTCCAGAGTTATCTAAAGGACAAAATGGATTTGTAACATCTACAGTAATTTGTAGTAATAAAGGTTGTGTTATTTCAAAATTTTCAAATACCTCACAACCATTAGAATCAACGACAGAAAATGTGTAATTACCAGCAGGTATAGAATTTAAGTCAATAACATTGTCAGTATTTATATTATAAGGTGGTGTTCCCCCAGAAATATTTATTTCTGCATTACCAGATGCGTCACCGTAACAAGATAATACATCTTCAGTTGTAATATCTAAAATAAGTTCTTCCGGTTCATTAATTACAAAAGCTGAAGAAAATTCGCAGCCATTAAAATCAGTTACTGTAACATTGTAATTTCCTCCTTGTAAAGCATTAGGATTAAATCCAAACCAATTTTGATTATAAGGAGGGGTTCCTCCATTTATAGTTAAATAAGCCGATCCAGTATCATCTCCAAAACAAGTAGAAACATCAAATGTATTTACAGTAAAGTTAAGAACATCAGGTTCTTCAATAATAGTAGTAACAACTTCTTCACAATTGTAAAAATCAGTAATTGTTAGTGTGTATTCTCCAGGACTTAAGTTGTTAATATTCGGTGTGTTTGCACCATTTGACCAGTTGTAATTAAAAGGAGGCGTGCCTCCAGATACAATAATATTAATTGAACCATCATTTTCCCCAAAACAACTTATATTTTGTGAATTAATATCAATACTAATTTGCTCTTGCTCTGGAACGTTAAAAACAAAATTATAAGTACAGCCTAAATCATCAATAATTTCAAGTGAGTAATCTCCTGAAACTAAATTATCAATATCTTCATTATTACTTGTAAATCCATTTAAAGATGACCAATTATAAATATAAGGAGGAAAACCACCATTTAAATCAATATTAATAGCTCCATCATTTCCTCCGGGACACGTAACTGTTTCAATATTTTGATTAAATATTTCCACTGCATCTGGCTCTGTTATATTTACAGTTAAATCTATAGAACATCCATTTTGATCAAATACTTGAACAGAAAAATCTCCAGCAGAAATATTTAACAAATCCTCATCATTTGATCCATTAGACCATTCATACTGGTAAGGAGATACTCCACCATTAACTGTAATATCAATAAATCCATCAGTTCCTCCACTACAAGATACTCCAAAGCCACCATAATCCGAGTGTAATTCTGATATACTTAAAGAATTTGGTGGTTCAGTAATTATAAATGTTGTGTTTACAGAGCAACCATTTGAATCAATAACTTCAACTGCGTAGGTACCAACACCTAAATTATCTACGTCTTCAGTAATAAATCCATCGTCCCATACAATATTATAAGGTTCTGTACCACCTATAACGGTCATGTCAATTGAGCCATCAGTAGCACCAAAACATGTCACACCAAAACCACTGTAATCACTTGTTGAACCAAAGATTGTTAATACTTCGGGCTCAACAACAGAAATTATATCATTAAATACACAGAAATTTTCAGTATTTGTTACTTGAAGGAAATAATCACCTGAATACAAAAATTCAATATCTTGATTTGAACTTGAAAAACCATTTGGACCAGTCCAAAAATATTCATATGGGCCTTCTCCAATTTGTGTAACATCTATAGACGCATCATTTAATCCAAAACAACTCACGGGCGAAATATCAACAGAAACTAATGGTTCAGCTGGTGGATTAATTGTAAAAGGAATGGTAAATAAGCAATCATCAAATGTATCTTCTACAATCAAATAATAGTCGTTGGGCTCTAATCCTGTTAAGCTAAATGGTCCAATAATATTATTGTTTGCAACTATAACATTTCCAAAAGGATCCATCCATGTAAGATTCCATGGACCTTCTCCGTCAGGAGTGACAAAAGCTAACCCTTCGGGTGTTTCGCAAGTTGGCTCAACAATTATTAATTCTGTTTCATCACAAGTCGGACAATTTAAATTTGCATAAAAAAACAAAGAAGAATCATCTACACATCCTTCTTGTGTATAACTTCCCGTTTCACTATCTGAATAATTTGTTATTTCCATTACTAAACTAGCTCCATTTTCGGCAGGAGGACATTCTTTAACTGTTATTTGCCAACAAAAGGTCCATGAACCACCACCACCATCTCCATAATTGTCACCTGGATTTCCATTTAAAGCTCCGCCACCTGATGCGGCATCAAACCACCATCCTGGATTTACAACTAAATTACCACTGTTTTCACCAACTACATTATCAGTCCAAATCCATTCTCCATCTAAATCATTTACTGGTTCAGGTTGACCAACCGGAATAAGAGTAGTTTGATCCCAACCAGGTCCAAAAAGAGGAACAACCCCATGCATCCAATTATTATTATTTTCTGCTAATCCACCATCATAATTTTCAATAGTATAACAAAATTCAATTACTTGACCAGGAAAATATGTAGGATTACCACCGGTAAAAGGATCTGACATTGGAGGAGGTGAAGTAACTAATATATCTTCTACAATACATTGTGATTTTGCATTATAAAAAGCAAAAAAACAAATAGTAAATAAGAATAATATTTTGTTTTTAATAATCATGCTACTTTTAAATTAAAACTACTTATTATCTTTTAATAGTTATTCTTCCAGTTATAACCTGGCCTTTAACAGGTTCAATTATATAATAGTAATCAGCAATTGGTAAATCTTTATTTCTAAATTTACCATCCCAATAATCTTTATTATCTATTGAATAAAAAACTCTTTGACCCCATCTATTGTAAACTTGAACAGTTGCATCTACTAAATAATCCTCTCCACCTATAACCCAAAAGTCATTATAACCATCTCCATTAGGTGTAAACCCAGATGGAATCTCATTACAGTTTTGATTTTCTGCTTCTAATTCTAAAAATAAATTTCCTTGACAACCTTCATAATCAGTAATTAGGAAATCATATGTTCCTGGGGAAACATTTTCAATATCAACACCATAGTCATTATCTAATATTGGTGACGAAATAATATACGGTTCTAAACCACCTTCAATAGATAAAAAGATTGCGCCATCAAAAGAATATTCACATGATGGCTCAATTGTTTCAAAACTAATATCAAATTCAGCAGGGCCTCCCAAATCAACATAAAGAATGTTTGAACATGAAATATCATCTATGATTTCTAAATAATAAGATCCTTGGAAAAGATTATCTATACTTAAATAATTAAAATCTTCTACGAAAGATACTATTGTATCTGAAGAATCATAAAAATAAATATCATAAGGAGGAACTCCTCCAAAAACTTCAAATTCAAATGATCCATCATTTGTACTAAAACATGATGTTTCTTCAATAGTTATGTTGGCAAGTAATTCGTCAGGAGAGCCAACTTGAATGATTTGGTCAATAAGACAACCATTTAAATCATAAAATAAGAGCTGATAATCATCTGATGGTATTTGGTTTAAAAATAAATTAGTTTCGTTTGAGTTCAACTCAGAGATTAAAATATCTCCTGAACTATTTGAAACTGTGTATGTATAAGGAGCTAATCCTCCATCTATATCTAATGCAAATCCACCATCACTATAACCATAACATGAAGCATCAGTTATAATTAAATCTTCAATTATCATTTCACTTGGTTGAGTTAAAATTATATCTGATAAAAATATCTCACATGAATTAAAATCTTGAATTTCAATAGTGTAATTTCCAACTCCTAAATTATTAAATGTATAAGAAACTTGAAATAATTCATTTAAATCACCATCATAGGTAACATTTTCTACTTCTAATTGATTTCCTTGATCATCATTTAAGACAAAAATATAATTTCCTGATCCACCAGTAACAAAAGCAGTAATTAATCCATCAGTAGCATTAAAACAACTAACACTGTAACCATTGTAATCATTACTTTGATTATCTGAATTAAAATCACTAATACTAATTCCTAGGGATAAAATTTCGGGACTTGGCAATAATATACTTTGATATCCAACACAATTATTATTATTATCAATAATTTCTATATAATAATTTCCAGCAGATAAATTTGATAAGCCAGGGTTATTACTTTGAAATCCGTTAGGTCCAGTCCATGAATAAGTATACTCGCCTGTCGCACCAGTTACAGAAATATTAATCCAGCCATCAGATGCACCTGTACAAGAAACACCAAAACCATTGAATTGAGTAACAGATGTGATAGGAGTTATTATAATTTCATCAGGTTCATTCAATAAAATTTCATCTGTTACTTCGCACCCATTATCATCTACAATAGTAAGAGTATATGTACCAGCATTCAAATTTTCAATAAAAGCTTCATTTGATGAAAATCCATTAGGTCCACTCCATGAATAAGAAAAAGGTGGAAAATCTCCTTCAGCTATAGCATTTATAAAACCATTTGAACCTCCATTACAAGATATATTATATCCGTTATATTCAGATGTTGTGTAAGAAAATGGTATTTCATCAGGTTGTGTCATATAAACTTCAAATTGAACTTGACAGCCATTAGCATCTATAGCAATTTCAGAAAAATAACCTGTTTGCCCATTTGGACCAATAGCAGAATTTTCAATTGTTATTGCTGTATTAATACCATCAGGATCTACGCCTGTTGGTTGTACAAATTGATATGGAGAACCTGTTTCAAAAGGAACTCCACCTGACCATGTTAAAACAATATCACCTTCTCCCCCATAGCAAGGAATATCAGTTATAGTTGCTTGAACAACTAGAGGATCAGGTTCTTCTAAAATATAAATTTCAGAGTTTTCACATCCATTTGAATCAATTACAGAAATTATATATGTTCCTGATTCTAAATCATTTAAATCCTGAGTATTTTCACCATTTGACCAACTATAAGTATATACTCCAGATCCTCCTGAAACAGTTATATCTATAAAACCATCGTTCCCTGAATTACAAGAAATTCCAAAACCATTATAATCAGAGTAATTAGCAGATATTTCTAAAGGTTCGGGCTCTGTGACTTCAAAGTCAATATTAATACTACATCCATTATCATCAATTACATTTACTTCATAAAAGCCAGCCCCAACATTATTTAAATCTTCCGTTATTTCACCATTCATCCATTCAAAAGAATAATTCCCAGACCCTCCTGTTATTTCTAAATCTACTATACAGTCAGTAGCTCCGTTACAACTAACATTAAATCCGTTATAATCTGTTAAATTAATAACTGATTCAAGCAAAGGGGGTTCAGATAATATAACTGTTGTAGATGAAAAACAGCCTAGAGTATTAGGATCGTCTGGATCATAATTTGAATCCCAAACTGTAATATTATACTCACCTGCAGGTAAATTTTGTGTCTGGTTAGATCCAGCATTTATAATCTGATTATCTTCATTTAACCAAAAATAATTATATGGCGGTGTACCACCAGAAACAGAAATGTTAATAAAACCGTTCTCTTCACCATAGCACTGAACTCCATATCCATTATAATCTGATGAAATAACATCATCAATTTGTACAGGTGTAACATCCGGAATTTCAACTAATTGAACATATACACTACAAGATGAACTTGGATTTCCAGAATCAAAATTTTGATCAAAAAGAAACAATGTATAATTTCCTGGCGAAACATCATTTAAAATATTTGAAGTACTTATTTCGTTACCTTCCGTATCGACCCATGAGTAGGTATAACCACCTGCTCCACCTTGAGCTAATACTTCTACAGATGCATCAGACAATCCACTACAAGAAGGTGGTGAAATATTAAAATTAGCTTCTAATGGATTAGGCTCCTCAATTAAAAAGTTTTCCTCGATTTCACAACCATTTGTATCCAGAATAGTAAGTGTGTAGGTTCCTGGTGGCAAATTAGTGAATTCAAGTTCTGTATCACAAGGTATTTCAACAATAAAAGGAAGAATTATGTTACCATCGTCATCATAATAATTTGCACCTAAATCATCTAGAAAAGAAGAATTTGCTGTTATTGATATATTAGTAATACCATCTTGAGCATATAAAAATGCATTAGACATATTTTGATTATTTTCACAACCATCACAAAAAAGTGGCAATCCAAGTAAATCAAAAGTGCTTTGAGAAATCAATTCACCATTAGACCAATTTATTAAGGAAGAAAAGTCAGGATATCCATCTTGATTAAGTTCATCAGTGTTCATTCCAACCCACCACTGATTAATCATAGATAAATCAGAATTTTGATCATTGACACATGTTAAACCATTTAATTCACAATCTTCTAAAGAATTAGTTCCATATAATAATGTCCAAGCTTCATTGTATTCATTTAATGTAACTAAATGTCCACCATATGCTTGAGCCCAATTATTTGCTAAATCCCATGTTGTTTGAAAAGTAGATACAAAATAGTGACTACCTGCATTCAAATATATATCCGGATAATCTTCATTTAATAGTGTTTGAGTATTTCCAACAAATTGGTCTAAATATATAAGTTCTGGAATACTTGTCTCTGTTTCAGAACAACCCAATAATCCTCCAGATTGAATAGTTATACCATCACTATTTTGCAATGAAAAAGTATAGGGACCAACACCTCCTAATACAGAGCTATTAATTGTTCCGTTATTGGCTCCATTACAACTAATTTCATATCCATTATAGTTTGATGTGGTAGAAGTTATTTGAAGGGGAATGTCAGGAGAATTCACTTCAAAATCAGCAACATATGAGCAATTTTCATTTGAAATTGAAATTGTATAAGTTCCACTAATTGCGTCATCAATAATTATTTCAGTAGCATCTGCTTGAGTAAATATTGACGTTGTATATATTGATTGAATAGCTGATAGACCATTAGGAACAAATACTGTTTCAAAACCAGGTAAACTCTGATAAACAACCTCAGTATTATATATAGTTCCAGAGTCAGGACCAGTTTGGTCTAAAACAAAAAATATCATTTCATCTCCACTTTGAAAACCCTCTATTTCTGGTATTGTTAAACCATCATCTCCACATCCAGCCATAGCATCAGTTGTTCCTTGCCATGTAATAACATTAGAACAAGTGTAATCTCCATTTTCATTAATGTAAAATAAACCTATTTGGTCCCCAATATTTATATTAGTATTTGCAGGAAATATTGTATTTGGAAAAGCGATGGAGTTATTTGATGCACATGGATTTGCATTGTCTTGAAAAATTAAAGAACCTGCATCAGCATTTATAATATTTTCATCATAAATTATTTCTTGACCATTATCAATGGAAACATCAAAAATACCTTCTCCATTAATAACATACTCAATGATTGCTGGATCACCATAACATGTAGGAACTGAAATTACATTAATGTCAACACTTATATCATCTAAAGTAACAATTGAATATTGATAAGGACCAGCAGGTGGACATCCACTATCATCAAAAACATACACAGAATAATCACCTGGTAACAAATCTGAAATATCTTGATTTGTTTCTTGTCCTTGAGGAATAATACCTCCATTAGAAGCAGTCCAGACATATGCATAATTACCATCTGGAAATGGTTGACCTCCAGTAACATTTATATCTAAAAAACCTGTAGGCTGTCCAGAGCAGACACCCAATGTGCTACTTTCTGAGTCTAGTGTTGCAAATAAAGTTGATAAATTATCAACTGAAAGAATGCTAGAGTTTATCGGATCACATTGTGGGTCAAATACCTCAACATAATATACACCAATAGATAAACCATTAAATACTCCAGTTGAATTTGTATTTATAATCGTGTTGAACTCATCAAATAAAGAAAATGTATAGTTTCCTGATCCACCACTCACTTCAATAGTAATAGAGCCTAAAGAACTACCTACACAAGTATTAGATATTTGTTCAGATAAAATATTTAAACCATCAGTGCCTTGTATTTCAAATGAATCTGAAAAATCACAACCACTTCCGTCATTAACTAAAAGATTATAAATACCGGGAGAGAGGTTAAACAAATTATTATCTGTGCTAGTGAATCCATTAGGGCCGGTCCAATCATATTCATAAACCCCATCTCCACCTGAAAAAGATAGTTGAATAGAGCCATTATCTAACCCGCAACTTGCATCAATTATTTGAGAGTTATCTATATTTATTGGTGAGATATTTTCTAATTCAAATGTATATGACTGACTACAAATACCAGGATTATCAAATCCTGCAGCTGTGTGAGAAATTAACATAGTATATGTACCATCTCCATAAGCAGTAGGGTCAAATTGAAAAGTTAGTGGAAGTTCATTATTAAATGCCCAATTAATTAAGTCATCTCCAAAATAAAGATTAAATGCATAATACCAACCATTATCTGCATTAGGATCTTCAAAATTTTCTTCATTAGAAGGATCTGTTGAACCATCTATTTCTAAAATAGTAAATTCTGCTAGCTCCTCTCCACACAAAGGAGGAATAATCTCATAATTTACTGTAAATGCACTAGGTTGAGTTATTACGATTGGAGGGCTATTTTCTGTTACAGAGTTATCATCTGTAACTGAAACAAAATATGTGTCTGCAGACAAATCAAAAATATCTTCATCATTAGAAATAATTTCTCCATTTGAATTAGTCCATTCATAAATATATGGTGGTTGACCACCTGTAACATTTAAATCTATTGATCCATCAGAAGCACCATAACAACTTAAATTTGTTTCAAAACCATTTTCAAAGTCCCAACCAAGAAGAGGTGTTGAAATACTCAATGTTATAGGTGGGGGTGCAGTAATTTCAAAATCTAATAGCTCTTCAAAACAATTATTTGAATCAGTGGCTATTAAAGAATAAGTTCCCTCACCTATGTCAATTAAATCTTCTGTAGTTTCACCATTATTCCATGAGAAAGTATACGTACCTGTCCCTCCAGTTACGGTTATATCAATAAAACCATCTGAACTATTTGATGCACTTAAGCCATATCCGTTATATGAACTACTTAAATAAGAAATAAATATATCATCTGGCTCTTCAATTTCAAATTGTACAGAGGAAGTGCAATTTTGAGAATCTAATACAGTTAATTCATAAGTACCTGAGCTTAAATTCGCCAAATCTTGGGTAGTTTCACCATTATTCCACGAGTATGTATAAGGCTCTACCCCACCAGAAACTGTAATATCTATAGAGCCATTATTTTCACCATAACATGAAATTCCGTATCCTGTAAAATCAGATAAAACACTAGAAATAATTAATGGATCAGGTTGGTCAATAAAAAAAGAAGACTGTACAACACATCCATTTTCATCAGTAACAATAACATCATAAGTTCCGGCATTTATATTACTTAAATCTTCTGATATTGAACCATTATTCCATGCATAACTATAATTTCCAGTACCTCCACTTACAGTTATATCAATAAACCCATCACTTTCCCCATTACAAGAAATTCCAAAGCCACTAAAATTTGACTGAGTAGAAGAAATAGATAAAATATCTGGTTCTGAAATTGTTATTGAAACTGACTCATCACATCCATTTTCATCAGAGACGATCAAGTCATAAGTACCAGGACCAATTCCAGTTAAATCTTCCGAATTACTTCCATTAGACCATGAATAACTATATAAACCAGTGCCACCCTCTACTGTAATATCAATAAATCCATTATTAGAACCATTACATAATACTCCATAAGTTGAATAATCAGATTGAATTACTGATACAGTAATTTGATCTGGCTCTGTAATATCATATTCTATTGGAATTTGACATCCATTCAAATCAGTTATTATTTCAGAATAAGTTCCTGGAGCTAAGTTTGATAATTGAGATAAAACATTAGAATATGGTGGAATACCACCAGAAATAATTAGTTCAGCTTCTCCGTCAGAGAGATTATTACAACTAACATTTGTTGTTACTACCGAAGCTTCAAAAAGCTCAGGGGCGATTAATTCTTCTTCAATGTTTATAGAACAACCATATTCATCAGATATAACTAAAGAATATAATCCTTCAGATAAGTTTTCCAAATTTTGAGTAGAAGACCCATCAGACCAGGTGTATGTATAGTTTCCATAACCACCCGTCACTTCTACATTTATCCAGCCATCTTCGGCATCCGAACAGGAAAGATCAAAACCAGAATACACTAAGCTTTCCGAAGGGGTTGTTACCGTTGCATTTAAAGGAGTATATTCATCAACAACTAAAGTTAAACTATTTTGACACCCTGTATTTGATGTAATATTTATATCATAAAAACCAGATTCTAATTGATCAATACTAATAACATCTTCATTTGAATTTAAATTTAAAATATCGCCTGTAGATAAATTAGTGATATCAATAGATAATGGATAACTAATATTATCACCATTAACAGTGATAATATTATTAAAACTCTGACTTTGACAATCATATTCTTGATCGATCAAACTAATGGTAAAATATTCATCAAAAGATATATTGACTGGGTAAGTATTCCCTTCAGGAACACCACAGCCCAAATCATTTATAAAAACAAAGTAGTTTCCAGCTGGAAGATTTTCAAAAGTTGGATTTGGAGATAAAACAATATTACTAAATCCTGGTGGACCGAATAATGAATAAAGAAATTGGTTTGAACCACCAATTGCTTCAACAGTAATTGATCCATCAGAAAAATTTTCACATGTATTGTTAGTAAATGAAGTTGATACAATTATTGGTGAAGGCGAGTTAACTACAATATTATCATTTTGGTATACAGAACAAAAAGATGAATTAAATATTTCTAAATCATATGTTCCAACCCCCAAAGGTGTTTCAAAAGATTCTACAAATGGAAAGCCTAATGAAAAACTGTTTATGACAGAAATTCCATTAATTTGAAAAGTATTTGTTGCTGTGATTTCAGGAGGACTATAATCCATATAGGATGTATTTACATTATAAACCACACCATCTAATTTTTTTACAAGAAATAAAAACTCATCACCCTCATAAAATCCCTCTTGAATATTGGATGTACTACTATCATCTCCCCAAGCAGCAAAAGGTATAACTTGACCATCATCTACGTAATCAAAAATTCCAGCACATATCAAACCATTATTTGAGTTAAAAAAAACACCAATTTGATCTCCTGTCTCAAGGCCAATAACATTTTGAATTCCAATTATAGAGCTACTATTACTATTGCTACTATCAAAAGAAAAATCAATTTCATTAATACCAAGGCTTGTTTCAAGAGCGAATTGACCATTTAAATAAACAGAATATATACCTGAGGGCCCATCTAAAGATCCAGAAAGAATACCATCTGAATTTGGACATAAAGGATCTACAATACCATAATTTAATGATAAATCAACCTCTTCTGAAATAGTAAAAGTTATATCTGAAATAGCACATATTCCAGATTCTGTATCAGGTGTTGAAACAATAAACAAATAATCTCCAGGTTGAGATGTTAAATTCTCGGAAACTTCAATTTCTATAACATTATTTTGCTGAGTCCAGGTGTTTAAATCTATTACATTAGAAGACCCTGGTAATATTAAAGAAAAATTTACTTGATTGTTTAAATCCCAATTAGTTATATCTATATTGGAAAAATCTACAGTAACAAAAACATCATTAACTCCATCACAAGATGTATTAATAGTAGGAACTACACTAACGCTACAATTTTGAGTAAAACTGTTGATAGAAAAAAAAATGCAAATTAATAAAGTAAATATCCTTTTAAACAAAATAATAATTTAAGATTAACTCTATATGGCGCTATAAGAGTATAAATTTACGATTTTTGATTAACTTGTTAAAATAAAATAGAATGAATTTTTAGATAAAATTAATCTTGAATAAAACAATTCATTTTTTCGTCAAAAGACACTTTTTTATCTAAATAAATTAAATCCCTTCCAAACCGTTTCTTAATAATTTTTTCCGCAATAAAATCAAAAGGTACACCTTTATTATTTATTTCAAAAAAACCATCTTTAGGGAACAATTTATGACTACCGAAATCAAGAAAATTATCAGTGAAAAAAGAAACTCTTTGTGTATTAAAATTAAAAAACATTGAATTAATATTATAATTTATCTTATCATTAAATGAGCAAATTCCTTGAGAAGAATCTAGGTTAAAAAATTTTAATTCTCTTGATTTTAAA
Source organism: Flavobacteriales bacterium (assembly GCA_002715445.1). Classification (GTDB taxonomy): domain Bacteria; phylum Bacteroidota; class Bacteroidia; order Flavobacteriales; family TMED113; genus TMED113. Next base: position 28,095 of record PAZG01000032.1, read on the forward strand.
TCTAATAAGCTTGCCTGAAAATCTATATCAGCATTTAAAGATGAAATTTGAAAATTTAAATTCTCTCTAAAAAAATAAATAGAATCAAATTTTAAATTAAATTCTAAACTTATTCCATTTAGATTAAACTTTTCATTATTTGATGAATTAAAATTTATGATTGAATTAGCAGAAATGAAGGAGTTTTTACTAAATAAAAATAAATCAGATGAAATATCAAACAAGAAATCGGGATCTTTACTAGAAATAAAGTTACCACTAGCAGTTAAATAAACATCTTCAATTTTAAGGTCTAAAATTATTTCACCAAAAAAACTATAATCATCATATAATGAAAATAAACGTTTATTTTTTGAATTAAATTTAATTGAGTCAAAAAGAACATAGTCCATTGATATATTATCTGCTTTAATGCTTGGGTAAGAAGAACTTGAGTTAAATATTAAATCACCTTTTTTTGAGCTTATTTTAGATGAATTAATTAACATATTACTAGAAAAATATGAAAAGTCTTTATTCTTTATTTTTCCAGAAAATCTAAGTTCAGAGTCACTAAAATTAAAATCACCCTGTATTGAATCATTATTAAAAAAAGGTAAAATGAAATCATTAGATGTAAAATTAATTCCTGTTGATTTATTTAGGGTCATATTTCCAGTAAGTGATTCAAATGCATTTTTCACAGATAAGCTCCCATTAAAAACTAAGTTATCAATAGCAATTTCATCAAAGTAATTAATAGTCATAGGATGTAAATTCAAGATAATTGCATTATCATTTCCATAAATAAATGTTGAATCGGAAAAATGAAATTTTGGAAAATCATAGTTCTCAACAATTCCAGATTTATTAGTGAGACTATCAATTTCTAAAAAACCATTTTTAAATACTATTTTTTCAACACACTCTCTATTTTTTTTCATACCTGAATTTATAATCTCAAAATCAGAGTAATTGGGATAGAATAAATTAAAATCATTATAGCTAAAGACAACACTATCAGATTTAATATTAAAATTTCCTATTTTCAAGTTGGCATTCATAACGAAATCTCTGTTTTTAAAAAATATAATTTCTTCATCATTTAAATTTATATCATAGCTGGAATCAAACTGAAGATTAATTTTTTTTACATTAGAAATATTCATTGTTAAATCATTCATATCAATTGTAGATACCGTATCACCTAAAAAACATAAAGATTCTATACTTAATTGGTCATAATCATATTTTTTATTTTTTGAATTATAAAAATCGAATGCTCTCCTTTTAATATTAAATGTCTCTGAAAATGAGTTGTAGTCTATAAAATCAAAAATTTCAAGAGTACTGATAATATGTAAGGCTTTATCAAAAGTCATATCCATATATAAAGCAAAATCATTAACTAAAATGTTATTTCTTTTATCATATCTATTTATATAATTAAATAAAACATCAAGCATATTTAAATCGGAAAGATTTAGGTCTTTATATCTAGAATCTTCATAATAATCTACCGACTCAAACAAAATATAATTTTTATCATTTAAACATGTTGATGAAAAAAATATTTTTTCCTGATCTAAATTAATCTTAAAAAAATCAGCATAAATATTTAAACCATGAAAAGAATTTAAAATAGGTCGATCACTTAGATATGTATTATTTAATCTATTTAAAGAGATTTGATTATCATTAAAATTATATAAAAATCTCATTTCTGGATGAAATATTGAATCATTACTTTCATTAAAATAAAATTTAGAAGAAACTTTTCCTGATGATAAAGTGGAATCCTTTAAGCTAAAGGATTTGCCAATAAATTCTCCTTTAAAATCTTCATCTTCATAAATTAATTTTACAAATGAATCCTCATTTGACTTAAAATAAATTTTATCTTTTAAAATGTTTATTAAACCAAAACAAGAAAATCCATTAAAAATAGGTTCTGCTTTAGCTTCTTTATTTGCATAAAATTTTGGATATGAATTTTGTTTTTTTGCACGAGAAAGGTAGTCAATAAATTTACCCTGTGTAATTATTTTAAAGTGTAAATTATTTTCAAGAATAACATTATCTAGATTTATTTTTCTATTTGTTAAATCCAACTCAAAAGAATCCAATAAAACCTTTCTATCACTAATTGGGACGCCTATCCTTTCCCAACCCATATATCCTCCTTTTGCATTTAATGTTTTATTGATTAAATCAAATTCTCCTTGAGTTTGATATATAATAATTTCATTATAATCATTAGATAAAAATAATGTATCAAGATTTAATGAGTAATAAGGCTTATTATTACGGAATGATAAAGAAACATCACCAGAAAATGACCAAGAAAAATCATTTATTTCAAATAAAATATTTTGTTTAACTAATTTATAGTTTGTCTGCAAATAGATGTCCAAATCAAAATCAGATAGATTGTTAATAGAAGAAAATGATGAATTAAGCCAATTTGATAATTTTTTTGAATTATTAACAACTAAATAATTACAAAAGGAAAAAAAATTTATATAATATTCTTGATTAAAAGATCTGTTCTCAAAACTAGAAACATAATGGATAATTATATCTTTATCATTTTTATTAAATGAATTAGATTTCCAGTTTTTTAAAAATTGCTTCACAATTTTTTTATTTTCTTTTCCCTCTATATATTTAATTTTTTTTGAAACTGAAAAGGAAAACAAATCTCTATCTACCGCAAATAAATTAACGGAGAATAATAAAAGAAAAATTATATATTTTTTTTTAAAGCAACACAATTCCATTTATTTTCTACTTTTTTACTAATCAAAGATAAGCCAGATTTTCTTGCCTTATCAATGATCTTAATATAATCCAATTCTAAAAAACCACTTAAAATTAAGACACCAGTCAAATCTAAAAGTTTTAAATAGGAATCAAATTCTTCAATTAATACATTAGTATTGATATTAGCAAGAATAAGATCATATTTTGCATATTTATTACAAGAATCTATATTACCATGAATTAACTTTATTTTACTGCAATTATTTAAACTAATATTTTCATTTGTATTTTTAATTGACCAATCATCAATATCACAGGCTACAATATCATTATTCCATATTTTTTCAGAAACAATTGACAAAATACCTGTTCCACATCCTACATCTAAAATCTTATTTGGAACAAAATTTAAATTTAACAATTCTGCAACCATCATCCTTGTTGTTTCATGGTGACCAGTTCCAAAAGCCATTTTTGGATTTATTACAACATCTATCTTTTCATCCATTTTCTGATGAAAGGGTGCACGAACAAAACACTTATCTTGAATTAAAATAGGTTTAAAATTAGACTCCCAAAGATGGTTCCAGTTTTTATCTTTCAATGAAGAAAATTTGAATTTATAAAATGTTTTGATTCTTAAATCTTCTAAAAAAGATTCAGTTACATTTTTAGTTAAAATATAGGCTTTTAATTGAGATACTTCACTTTCATTAAAGCTATCAAATCCTAAATTTGATAATTTAGCTATTAGTATATTTTGATTAGAC
>PAZG01000033.1 GCA_002715445.1 Flavobacteriales bacterium
CTAAAGAAAGTAATATTGCTGTAGTAACTAGTGGAATACCTAGAAAGCCAGGTATGACTCGTGAAGAATTAATTGGTATCAATGCAGGAATAGTAAGGGATGTTGTGACTAATTTAATTAACCACTCTCCAAATGTCATTATAATTATTGTCAGTAATCCGATGGACACTATGACTTATTTATCACATAAAGTAACTAATATATCAAAAAATAGAATAATTGGTATGGGAGGTGCTCTTGATAGTGCTAGATTTAAATACAGATTAAGTGAAGCTTTAAACTGTCCTGCATCTGATATATCTGGAATGGTTATTGGCGGTCATAGTGATAAGGGAATGGTCCCTCTTATCAGTTTAGCAACAAGAAATAGTATTAATGTTTCTAATTTCTTAAGTAATGAAAAACTTGATAAAATTAAACATGAGACTAAAGTAGGTGGAGCGACTTTAACCTCAATGTTAGGTACATCAGCTTGGTATGCACCTGGAGCAGCTGTTTCGGCTTTAGTTCATTCAATTGCTTGTGATCAAAAGAAAATGTATCCTTGTTCTGTTATGTTAGATGGAGAATATGGTTTGAGTGATTTAACTATTGGAGTACCTGTAATTTTAGGTAAGAATGGAGTGGAGCAAATTATAGAAATGGAATTGAATAAAGATGAAGAAGCTCAGTTAAGAAGCTCTGCAGAGGCTGTTAAAAAAACCAATAATTTGCTAGTAGATTTAAATATATTTTAATTTATTATAATTTTAGTTGTCTTATAATTGTCTTCACTTTTAATTAAATAAACTCCAGGTTTTATATCTAGCATATCTATTATATTAGAACCTTGATATATTTTTGATTTATATAATAATTTTCCAGTAATAGTTAATATTTTAATGTTTAAACTAGATTTATAATTATTAATTATTGTAAAACTACCATTATTTGGATTAGGGTATATAATAATTTCGTTATCTAACATCGATGAGTCAGGCTGTTCTAAATTAAACTCATTTCCTAAAAAAAGCTCAACTCCTCCACTAGCATTTCCTCTAATAAGGTCGGGAATTCCGTCGTTATTAATATCTCCTATTGTTGGACAAGATCTAATAGCATTATTATCATTAATTATATTATTAGAAATAGAATTATAATAACCAAAGATGTTGTTTTCTATATTATTGTATAAGTGTATTTTTCCGTTTTCTGTTCCAATCACTAAAACATATTCTCCAGAGTATTCATAAAAATATGGTACAGTATATGCTGTCAAATAGGTTGGGTTCATTAGGTTAATGGCTCCTAAACTTTTCGTTACAGTTCCGTCATCATTATAAAATATCGGTGTTTGATCATCAAACTGAAATGATGTTTCTGTTCCTATATTTTGAAAATAATTTAGACCCTCTAAAATAGGGGGATTAACACTTAGGTCTTTACCTGATCTTTCCCCAATAACTAAATCTAATAAACCGTCTCTGTTTAAGTCTATTAACTGAGGGGATGCATGGCTCCCAACATCAATATTAAGGTCAATTATATCATTATTAAATATTGGCCAATCATTATTATTACCAATATTTTCGATAAAATATATTTTTCCATTAGAAGTACCAATAATTAAGTCTTGATCTAGATCTTGATCTAAGTCTCCAAAAGTTGGGTGAATACTTTCAATAGATGCTATATTTCCTATTTGTGATAAATTACCTAAATCATTTGAAATTAATTCAAAAATAGCTTCATCTGATGATCCAATATTTTTGTAAGCTTTTAATTGGGAGTCGTAATTTGCCTCATTATAATAACCTTTATTTCCTATGATTAAATCTAGTAATCCATCATTATTTAAATCGTGTAAAATTGGTATTCCACTACTTCCTACATCAATCATGTTTTCAACAAATAAATTGTTTTTAATAAATTCAAATTGAAACATACCATTTTCGTTTGGGCCTATATTTTTATAAAACAAACAGTTTTTTTGATTTTCTGAAATATTAACTCCGTTGGGACTAATGATTAGATCTTTAACTTCGTCTTTATCGATATCTATTAAAAATGCTCCAGGAAAAAGAGGTAATTCGATTGATTGATTATAATTAGGAAAGTTTTGGTCTTGACTAATTATATATGCATCATCTTGAGAACCGCCATTTAGAACCATAACAATGTTTCCATATGAAATATCACCAATTAATAACTCCAATCCCTCATTAAGATTAGGATTTAAATCTAAAGCTAATAAAGTTGATCCCGCATGTATTCTTAGATCATCTCCATTTTCTGTTTCTTGACAATCATCATCAAGAAATAAAGTTAAATCATTATCTGTAAAGTTTTCTTTAAAATTACCCCAGCAATTGTCAGTTTTATATAAATCTATTGCGCTACATACTCCATATAGTTCCATAGACTTATTTTGGTGTAATTCTACATATGTCCCGTCGTAATTGAATGATAAAACATCTATATCACAATCATTGTCAATATCCACAATTGCTGGTAAGTCTACACCATCAACATATAGGTTTGTTGGTCCGAAGCCACTATCAGTAGTTAAAATTTTGGTAAATTCAAATTCTAAATTTTCAGATGAAATATTTGTAAAAAGAGCAATTGCATTACTTGTGCTAGTAAAAATATCTTCTTTACCATCTTGATTGTAATCAACTAATAATACCCAATTTTCTAAGTTCTGTGGAAAATTATTCACATATTCAGGAGCAAAAACATATTCATTAGTTTCCTCTATATATAACATTGGCACTATCCTATTACCATTGTTTATAGTGTTTTTACCGGATCTATCAAAAATGAATATATCCTTGTTTCCGTCTAGATTAAAATCTATTTCTGAAAATTGGCAAAAATTAAGTCCTCCTGCCCAAGCATTTTGGAGAATAGAATTATTTTCAATCACATTTATTGAGTTGTTTTGACTAAAGCTTATTTGAGAGTAAGAAAAGAAGTTGTAAAATAAGAAGAAAATTATAAATGTATATTTTATATTGATTGTCATGTTACAAAAATACAATTAAAAGTTTGAACTACAGTATTAACTTTTAATATATAACGCATAAATTATTTTCAATCTAAAAAACAAATATTATTAAATTTTAATCATATATTTGCATTCATTTTTAATTTAGTTAAAATGCAAGATAAAAAAATTAGAACCTTTATTAGGGTTATATTAGCACTATTCATTATCGGTTTTGCTTATGCGTTATCGTTTACTTTTATAGTAAATAAACAAGAAAGTGATATAAAGAAAAATTATCCTAACCCATCTATTGCAAAGGGAAAATTAGACACATTATATATAGATAATGACACTATAGATATAGCTCCCTGGACAATGTTTTGGTTGACAGATTATGATTATAAGAGGGCTAAAAAGAATTCTTTGAATTTAGGATTAGATTTAAAAGGTGGAATGAGTGCCTTACTAGAAGTTTCTCAAACTGATATTGTAAAAGGGTTAGCAAAACAATCAAAATCAATCCAGGGTAATAGTATTTTTATAGCAACTCTTGATTCATTAAAAGAGTCTGGAGCTGATACTTTTTTAGAAGACTTTTTAGACAGACTTGATCAAAACAATAATTTATTTGAAGGAGCGGAGGATAAACTAGATTTAGTTGANATATTTACATCTGCTAACAATCCAAATTTTAATAATGATGAAGAAGTAATTGATTGGTTGGAGGAAAAGTTAATTAGTAAATACAATCAAACTTTTGAAAGTCTAAAAAGAAGACTTGATCAATTTGGTTTAGCAAATCCAAATATTCAAAAAATTGAAAATAAAAGACAGATACTTATTGAGTTGCCAGGTATGACTGATAAACAAATGGTTGAGGATTATCTTTCTGCAACTGGTAGTTTAGAGTTCAGAAAGGGTGTTAGAATTGGCGATTTACTAACAAAAAAACCCTCACTATTTAGTGATAGTAAATTTTTGAGTTTTGCTAATTTACCATGTGTAAATGAAAATGGAGACTCTCTACCCACTCCTTGCTCAGAAGGTGTCTCTGATGCTCCAAATTTATTTTATCCTGTTCAATTCCCAGATGGCACTGTCAGACCTGTCGGTGGGCCTGCAATTGCAAATATAAAGAGTAAAGATAAAGACGAGGCAAAGGAGTATTTTGATTCATTATCAAGAGAAGGAGGAGATTTTATATTTCACTTTACTAATTCTCCCCAAGAACCCTCTTCTAATCCTAATCCCGATTTCATTCAAGTTATTGCNTTAGATAACTCTAATGGAAAACCTCTTTTAACTGGTGAGGCTGTTGCAAGTGCTATACAGCAAAGAGATCAGTCAGGTCAACCTACTGTAGGTATGACTATGACGACATCAGGTGCTGGTACTTGGTCATCAGTTACTAATGAGCTTAAACCAGATCANGCNACTAATAAAATTGCTGATCATGTTGCTATCGTTTTGGACAAGGAGGTTTATAGTTACCCTGTTGTGAGACAACAATTAGGTTTTAACTCTGAAATTTCAGGAAATTTTGATATTGTTGAAGCGCAGAATATTGCAAGTATACTAAACTCTGGGCAATTAGAAGCAGAGGTTTTGTTTAGAAGTTCAGAATATGTTGGCCCATCTTTAGGAAAAGAATCTGTAACAAAAGGCTATAATTCCTTTTTAATTGCTTTAGTTTTCATACTATTATATATGATTTTTTATTATGCACATGCAGGTGTTGCTTCAAACCTAGCATTGATAATAAACATGTTTTTCATATTTGGTGCACTTGCTGCATTTAANGCNACTTTGACACTACCAGGTATTGCAGGAATTGTACTTACTATTGGTATGGCTGTTGATGCAAATGTTTTAATTTATGAAAGGATTAAGGAAGAATTGTCTCAAAATAAAGGTTTGTCACTTGCTGTTAGAGATGGNTACAAGGCTGCGTATTCAGCAATAATTGATGCTAACTTAACGACTCTTTTAACAGCTGTTATTTTATTTTACTTTGGAACTGGACCTATTAAAGGTTTTGCNACAACNTTGATGATTGGGATTATGACGTCTTTATTTTGTGCTATTTTTATTACTCGTTTAGTCTTTGAGTCTAGGTTAGCAAAAAAGAAAAGAATATTCTTCTCTAACAGATTAACAAATAATTTATTTAGAAATACAAATATTTCTTTCATTCCTAGAAGAAAATGGGCTTACGTCTTTTCAACCATACTAATTACNGTAGGTTTANTATCTCTTTTTACAAAAAAATTAGATTTAGGTGTTGATCTTCAAGGNGGTAGNTCTTATTTAGTNCAATTTCAAGATACTGANATTGATATAAGNACAACAGATTTAAGAAATGATCTTGGAAATCTTTTTGTTACAGATAATGATGTAAAAAAATACCCCGAAGTAAAAAAATCAGGGGACTTTGGTGTAAATAATCAGGTTAAAATAACTACTAGTTTTAAACGTCAGGATGAATTTAGAGAAGAAGTAAAAGATTTGCTAATAAAAGGTTTAATGACTTATCAAAATAAAGAATCAGAATATGAATTAGAAAAAAAAATAGCATCACAAGAAGAAAGGCTGCCAGATTTTTCATCATTCTTTAAGATTATTTCTGAGCAAGAAGTTGGTCCTACTATTGCAGATGATTTAAGAAAATCAGCTTTTCTGTCGGTCCTCTTTGCTTTAATTGTAATTTTCGCATATATTTTTATCAGATTTAGAAAATGGCAGTATAGTCTAGGTGCTGTTGTTGCGCTATTTCATGATGTTTTAATCATNATTTCAATTTTCTCTTTATTATATGGAATTTTACCATTCTCTTTAGAAATTGATCAGGCTTTTATTGCTGCTATATTAACTGTAATTGGTTATTCACTAAATGACACGGTTGTTGTTTTTGATAGAGTTAGGGAATATCAAAAAACAAAAGTAGGCGACGGAAAGGTTATTGTAAATAATGCATTAAATAGTACTTTAAGTAGAACTGTNAACACTTCTTTAACAACTATTGTTGTTCTTCTAATCATATTTATTTTTGGTGGAGAGGTAATAAGAGGCTTTATGTTTGCTTTAATTTTGGGAGTTATTGTTGGTACATACTCATCTTTATTTATAGCTACTCCTGTGATGGTTGATACATCTAAAATGAAAAAAATCACATAGTTTAGTGTGTATGTCATTATTGTTTTTAAATCTTGGATTTGGAGAAATTTTTTTCATTCTTGTAATGTATTTAATTTTTTTTGGTTCTAAAAATCTTCCCACTACTGCAAAAAATATAGGATCTTTTATTAATAAAGTAAAAAATACATCTAAAGGAATAACAAAAGATATAAAAGATTCTATTTTAGATGATGATAAATAAAATTAATGAATTGTTAATAAGTCATTAAATGGGGTTAATAAATTTTATCACTACTATTTAATTTTAAAAGAAATAGGTAATATATTTAGATGGTTTGTTAAAAATTATTCATTTAAATCACTAGAAATGACTGCATATAAATTCGAGTANATATGGCTTGACGGATACACTCCTGAGCCAAATTTAAGAAGTAAAACTAAAATCTTANATTTTGATAATTATAATGGTGAAGTTGATATTTTGCCTGATTGGTCTTTCGACGGAAGTTCAACAAAACAAGCAGAGGGTCATTCGTCTGACTGTGTTTTAAAGCCTGTTAGGGTATATAATGATCCTACTAGAATAAATGCTTATCTAGTTATGACAGAAGTTATGAACATGGATGGGACTCCTCATCCGTCAAATAGTAGAGCGTTGATTCAAAATGATTCGGATGATTGTTGGTTTGGTTTTGAGCAGGAGTATACAATGATGNATGGAACAAGGCCTATGGGTTTTCCTGAGACAGGTTTCCCTGCACCTCAAGGAATGTATTATTGTTCTGTAGGTAGTAAGAATGTTGCTGGAAGGACTATTGTTGAAGAGCATTTAGATATATGTTTAGAAGCAGGAATTCATTTAACTGGAATTAATGCTGAAGTATTACTCGGTCAGTGGGAGTATCAATGTTTTGGTAAAGGAGCCAAAAAGGCATCTGATGATTTATGGATAAGTAGATTTTTATTNTATAGGCTAACTGAAGAATATAATTTAGGAATTGAGTTACATCCAAAACCAGTTCAAGGTGATTGGAATGGCTCAGGTATGCATGTTAACTTCTCTACAAAAGAAATGCGAGAAGTAGGTGGTGAAAAAATGTTTAANGATATATGTGAAGCATTTGGTAGAAATCATAAAAAACATATTGAAGTATATGGCTCAAATAATGANATGAGATTAACAGGTTTACATGAAACTCAGGATATTAAAAAGTTTTCTTATGGTTATAGTGACAGAGGAGCAAGTATTAGAATTCCTGTTTGCGTTAGTAAGACAGGAAAGGGCTATTTAGAAGATAGAAGGCCAGCTTCTAATGCGGATCCTTATAAAGTTGTTGGAGTAATGATGGATACATTACAATCTGTTTAAATTGTAATGATTAAATAAAATATTGTTAAATTGTACTGTTTTAATTTAAAATAAAAATTATGGTTCTTCGAAATATATTTTTTCTCTTTTTCTTTTTAATACTTTCTAGCTCATTATATGGGCAAGGTAGTATTTATAAAAAAGCTAATAAAGCTTTTGATTCTGGTGAGTTTTATAAAGCAAGAGAGTTGTATAAAAAAGCATATACACGTTCTAATGAAAGAAAAGAGAAAACAGAAATTAGTTTTAAGATGGCTAATTGTGCTATGTTAATGGGTGATTATAAATTAGCAGAGAGTTATTATAAGAGAACCATTAAATTAAGGTACATAGAAATGTTTGGTGATCCTATAGTTATATATAATTTAGCTCAGGCATTAAAGGGGCAAGAGAAATATGATGAAGCTATCGAAAAATATAAAGAATATGCTTCAAAAGAGGGTGCAGATAAAGATATAGCTAATGCAGCTATAGAGTCATGTCAAATGTCAAAAGATTGGATTTCTTCCTTGAGTAGATATAAAGTTCAGAACGTTCAAAAGATTAATTCAAGATATAATGATTTTTCTCCATCTTTTGGTGATAAGAAAAATGAAGTACTTTTCTTTACTTCTTCTAGAGAAGAAGCTGTGGGTAAAACTAAAAATGAACAAACTAATCAAGATTTTAGTGATATTTTTGTTTCATTCTTAAAAGAAGAAAAGAAGAAAAAAAAGAAAAAAGATCCAAAAAACCATATGCCAGATTGGGATACGCCAACAAATGGTTTTGATAAAGATTTTGATGGTGAAACTTTTGGNCTTGAAGAATTAAATCAAAAAGATTCTGAAGAAGGGGTGATAAGTTTTTCTAAAGGTGCTAAAAAAATGTACTTTACAAAAGCTATATATAAGAAAAATGAATACAATGGAAGGCGTATATATTCTGCTGAAAAAAGAAGTAATAGTTTTGATGAGTATGTAATGGAGCAAATTCCGGTTGATACATTGGATGATGTTTTTGATCCTGCAATTTCTCTAGATGGAAAGACATTATATTTTGCTTCNAATATGGAAGGTGGTGAAGGTGGAACTGACTTATATAAATGTACGTATGATAGGAAAAAGAAAGGTTGGGGTGACCCAGAGAACTTAGGTCCTACTATTAATACTCCTGGAAATGAAGGATTTCCTTATTTAAGTAAATCAGGTACTCTTTTTTTCTCCTCTGATGGTCANATAGGTATGGGAGGNCTAGATATTTTTAAAACAGAAATAACTAANAATGGCTTTACAAAACCTGAAAATTTAAAATATCCAATAAACACTCCTTATGATGACTTTGGAATTATTTTTGAAGATGAAGAAGAGTTACAAGGATATCTATCTTCAAATAGAAAAGGAAAAAAATGGAAAGCCAGAGGGGGAGATGATATNTATTTTATAGATAAGTTATTAATTAGATTTGAACTTTCAGGTATTCTTATGGATACTACAACAAANACACCAGTATCTGGGGCTAGAGTGGAGTTAGTAAGTCCTTATGGGACTCACATTACAACGACTGACGGCAAGGGTAAATATTCTTTTGATAGATCTAATTTTAAGGAAGATGAAGATTATCAAATTCAATTTAGTAAAGACTTTTATTTAACTCAAAGGGATACGATAACTACAAGAAATATTGATAGATTACAATGTGAAGAAGAAGAAGATGGAAATTTAGTTTTTAAATTTGAACGGTATGTTCAAATGAAGAATATAAGAAGACCAATAATCTTACCCGAAGTTCAATATGATCTTGGTAAAGCNACTCTTAGGGATGAGGGAAAAAGAGCTCTTGATGATTTGGCTGATTTGTTGACTAAAGATCATCCTGAAATTGTTATAGAGCTTCGTTCACATACTGATGTAAGAGGAAGTAAACAATTAAATAAAAAGTTATCTGAGGAACGTGCTCAAAGTTGTGTGGACTATTTAGTTGAGCAAGGTGTTNCTTCTGAGCGATTAATTCCTGTTGGAAGGTCTTTTTATGAACCTTTTGAAGATGAAAAAGGAAATATTTATANTTCTGAATATATTTCTAAATTATCTTTAAATTTACAAGAAGCTGCTCATCAAAAAAATAGAAGAACTGACTTTAAAGTTTTAAGCACTTCTCTAGAAGAATATAGTAAGAAAATTGAAAATAAAGATAAATCAATTCAAGATGCTATAATTGATGAAGAAGGAAATTTAATTGATATAACTGATTAACTTTCTTTTTATATTTTGAATTCAAATAATGGATATATATAATAAAAGAGGAGTTTCTTCAAAAAAAGAAGATGTTCATGATGCAATAAAAGATTTAGATAAAGGAATATACCCAAATGCTTTTTGTAAAATATTACCTGATTTTGTTGGGAAAGATCCATCTTATTGTAATATAATGCATGCAGATACTGCTGGCACAAAACCTTCATTAGCATATATATACTGGAAAGAAACAGGCGATGATTCTGTTTGGAAAGGAATAATAAAAGATGCCCTTATCATGAATCTGGATGATATGGTTTGTGTTGGTGCTATAAATAATCTTATATTATCATCAACCATTGGTAGAAATAAAAATTTAATTCCTGGTGAAGTCGTTAAATCTTTAATTCAAGGTACTCAATCATATATCGAAGAATTACAATCATTTGGAATAGATATTCACTCAGCTGGTGGTGAGACTGCTGATGTAGGGGATATTGTAAGAACTTTAGATGTAGGTTTTACACTATTTTCACGAATTAAACGTAAAGATATTATTGATATTAATATTCAAAAAAATAATGTTATTGTTGGTTTATCTTCATTTGGTAAATCTTCATATGAAAAAGAATATAACAGCGGTATTGGAAGTAATGGGTTAACATCTGCAAGACATGATCTTTTTTCAAATTATTTAATTTCTAAGTATCCTGAAAGTTTTAACCCTGAAATCCCACATAATTTGGTGTATAGTGGTAGTAAAAATCTGGATGAAATATGCCCAGTAACTAATATTTCATATGGTAAATTAGCATTATCACCCACCAGGACATATGCACCAATATTAAATAAAGTTTTTCAAGAATGTTCAAAAGATAATATAAACGCAATTATTCATTGTACTGGTGGTGGGCAAACTAAAGTTTTAAATTTTGTTGAAAACATGCATATTATTAAAGATAATTTATTTGAAATACCATTAATATTTGATTTAATCCAAAAGCAATCTAAAGTTGAATTCAAGGAAATGTATAGTGTGTTTAACATGGGCCATAGAATGGAATTATATACTGATCATAAAACTGCCATCACAATTATTGATATTGCTAAATCTTTTGATGTAGATGCTAAAATAATTGGATATTGTGAGCCGTCTAACACTAAAAAACTTACTATAAAATCTAATTTTGGTGAATTTATTTATTAGCTATGATTGACAAACTAGAAGCCATAAAAAAGCGTTTTGAAGAGGTTAGTAAACAAATAATTGACCCTGATGTTATTTCTGACATGAAGCGTTATATTAAGTTAAATAAAGAATACAAGGATTTAGAAATTATAGTAAATGCTTATTCTAAGTATAGTAATGTTATTTCAAATATAGATTCTGCAAAAGAGATTTTATCTAAAGAATCTGATTTAGAATTAAAAGAAATGGCAAAATCTGAATTGGAATTAGATTTAATAAAAAAAGATTCTTTAGAAAAAGAAATTAAAGTATTATTAATACCAAAAGATCCTAATGATTCAAAAAATGCTGTTGTTGAAATTATTGCTGGTACTGGAGGAGATGAAGCTAGTATTTTTTGTGGAGATCTGTTTAGGATGTATAATAAATATATTGAATCTAAAAAATGGAAAGTTGAACTTGTAGATTATTCTGAAGGAACATCTGGAGGATTTAAGTCAATCTTATTTAATGTTATAGGAGAAGAGGCATATGGTTTTTTAAAATATGAAGGAGGTGTTCATAGAGTACAGAGAGTTCCTAAAACAGAAACACAAGGACGAGTTCATACATCTGCTTCTGCTGTTATTGTTTTACCTGAAGCTGAAGACTTTGATGTAGAGCTAAAAGATTCTGAAATAAAAAAAGAGACCTATTGTTCTTCTGGTCCAGGTGGTCAATCTGTTAATACCACCTATTCGGCTGTAAGGTTAACTCATTTACCTACTGGAATTGTTGCTCAATGTCAAGATCAAAAATCTCAAATTAAAAATCATGCACAAGCTTTAAAAGTACTTAGAAGTAGAATTTATGAGTTAGAATTAAAGAAAAAAGATGAAGAAGAGGGTAATTTGAGAAAAAGTATGGTTTCTAGTGGAGATAGATCTGATAAAATAAGAACATATAATTACCCACAAGGAAGAGTAACTGATCATAGAATAGGGTTAACTTTATATTCTTTGAATGAAATTATTGATGGTGATATAAATAAAATTATTGAGGAATTAAAAATTGCAGATAATGCTGACAAACTAAAAGATGGTCATGAATGATATGGATAAAGAACAGTTAAAATCTATAATTNTNAAAAAAAAATCATTTTTGTGTGTTGGATTAGATCCTAATTTAGATTTTTTTCCAAAACATATTTTAAATGAAGATGATCCAATTTTTTTCTTTAACAAAAAAATAATTGATTCAACAAAAAATTATTGTGTTTCTTATAAAATTAATTTAGCCTTTTTTGAACGTTACGGAGAACAAGGTTTATTAAGTTTAAAGAAAACTTTGAATTATATACCAAAAGATATTTTTATAATCGCTGATGGGAAAAGAGGAGATATATTTAATTCATCTAAAATGTATGCTGAAAGTTTATATAACGAACTTAACTTTAATGCTGCAACTTTGAATCCCTATATGGGTAAAGATGCTATAATTCCTTTCAATAAAGAAGGTAAATGGAGTATTATTTTATCTGCTACATCCAACCCAAGTTCTAGTGATTTTCAAATGTTAAAAACAGAAAATGGNATTCCTCTATATTTAGAAGTTGTTAATAAATCAAAAAAATGGGGAAACTCAAATAATATTATGTTTGTCGTTGGAGGAACTAAGCCAGAAATAATTCATAACATAAGGCAAAATGCACCTGATTTCTTTTTTTTAGTTCCTGGCTTTGGCACTCAAGGTGGTGATTTAGATAAAATTTTTAATGTTGGTAAAAATAAAGATATTGGACTTTTAGTTAATTGTTCTAGAAAAATACTATATGCTAATGATAGTAAGGATTTTTACAAATACTCAGAAAAATTTGCTTTCGAAACACAACAAAAAATGGAAATTTTGTTAAAGAAATCAAATTTTATATAAATTAATTTTTAATTGTTAGTCTTAGTACAGAGCAAGCAGAATTTACTGCAAACTTATCTTTTCCGCTNCCAAATAATAAACTTGCCCAGTCATTATGCCTTGGAGTACCTGTAATTAACAAATCATATTCAGCTGATAAGTTTTTAGTTATTTCTTCAGGTTTATTGTCTCTTATAATTATTAATTTTGAATTTAGATCTTTAATTAAGTTATTAGAAGTTTTTTTTATGTAATTTTCTTCTTCAACATCTGTTTCAGGGTCAATTATATGTAAAATATCAAAATTTGCTTGATAAAATTCTGCTATTTGTTTAGTAGTGTTTACAAATTTCATGTTNTCCTTTTGAGGTATTATAGCAAGTAGTATTTTGTTTATATATCTTACGCCATTATTTTTGAATAAAGCAACATTTGCATCAACATGCGTAATTAACCATCCAATTGGGTTATTAATTAATATTCCTTGATGATCTAATCCATTCCATCCTAATACTAACCAGTCGCAATGTGTTTGTTCACTTAAAGATTGAACAGTATTTGTTAAATTATGAGTTTTATACTCTTTAAAATTAACTTCTATATTCTTATCTTGCTCTAATAGTTTTAATTGTCTTTTTATTGATTTAATTCTTGGATCTTTTTTAAAAAAATCATCATCAATATATGTCTGATCTGGTACTTCTGTAACATGAATTGTTTGAACTTTTTTATTTTTAATTAAAGCGCCTGCAATTTCAGTTAACATTTCAGGTGATCTTTCATTTCCAAGTAATGGCACTATTGCACCTGCATCTGATAATATTTCATTTTCTAGCTTTTCTTTGTTTTTATTTTTTTCAAATTCACTTTGCATTTGAGTATAATCTTTTCTTCTACCGTAAAGCATGTAAAGAGCAGGTCTGTTACCATATTTTGTTAATATACCCTCCCTAATACTATTTTTTTTCCCGTATGTAAAATATAAGATTCCACCTAAAATGAAAATAGCTAAAATTGCAATAAATGGCATCATACCTAAATAAAATAAAAGAATAATTCCTGAAACTATTCCAATTATTTGAGTTAATGGATACAGTGGTGATTTGTAAGTTGGTTTATACCATTGAACACCTGTTTCTCTTAGTAAAATTACACATGCGTTTACTGAAATAAACATCATTATTTTAAATGCACTAGCTAGTTTTGCTATACTTACTACATCAACAAAAAGAACAACTATTACCATCATTATACACGTAAGTGCAATGGCGATAGTTGGTGTTAAATATTTCGGATGAAGATGTGTCATGTAGTTTGGTAATAGTTTATCTTTTGCCATTGCAAAAGGAAATCTAGATGATGCTAATACACCAGAGTTTACTAATGATATTAAAGTTAAAATTCCAAGAATGGCGGCAACATATGCAAAACCAGTATTCGTTAATGTTTCTGTTAAACTATGTATTGGGGCATAATTTCCATGTAAATTTATATCTACAGAGTTGGTTAAGACATAAGAAACAGCAACATAAATAATCGTCATAATTAATAATGAAGATATCATTGCTAATGGCAGGTTTCTTGATGGGTTTTTTACTTCTCCACCTATCGCTGCAATTTTAGTCACTCCAGCATAAGATAAATAAACGAATGCAATTGTTTTGATGAAATTATTTTCATCCTCATAAATATTTATATTAATATCACTTACGTAGATATCCGTAGAAAAAAAACCTATAATTAGTAAGATAATTAGAAATAAAATACTTGAAGCAATAATTACAATTTGAACTTTTCCAACCTTCTTTACTCCTAAAATATTTAGAAAGAAAATTAATATTAAAAATAAAATTGATAAATATTTTATATCTAAATTAATATTAGCAATAGCTAATAAATACCAACCAAAACCAATTAATGCAAATGAACTTTTAAGAATTAAAGATGCCCAAAGTCCAATACCGGAGATTGTTCCAAATAAAGGGCCAAAAGCTCTTTCAATGTAAACATAGGTGCCACCAGATTGAGGCATTGCTGTTGCTAGTTCAGATTTTGAAACAACACTTGGTAAAATTAAAATAGCAGCTAATAGGTATGCAAGCCATAATAAATGATCTTGATTACCCATCATCTCTGCAGCCGGCCCGGGTAAAACAAAGATGCCAGTGCCGAGCATTCCTGCGATACTAATTGCAATAATTGGCCAAATTGATAATTTTCTTTGTAATTTTCTCATTACTATTTCAATTTAATTTATCTATTTTTTAATTATAATTAGTAATATATTTTTTAATATAGTAAAATATTATTTACTTATATATAATGACTAGCTACGAAATACTCAATTTAGTTTTATTATTGTTTATTACCATATTAGAGTTTGTTGCATTTGGNTGGCTAATAATACAAATGAAAAAATCAACATCAGAGAGAGATAAAATTTTAAGATTAGAAGAAAGTCAAATAGCGATGGAAAGGAGAATTCTTAAAGCCTTAGATATTAATCAACTTGTAAGTACTCCTGACTTGATAGATTTTTTAGATCATATTTCGGTTGAAGGNGATGGTGATGTAAATCTAGAAGAAGTGCGTATTGATAGTTTTCCGGAATCTATGAGAAAAAAAACATTAGGGGATATGAAAATGAGGTTTCACACTGGATGTACAATAATTGGATTGAAAAAATCAGACGGTTCATATGTAATAAATCCGGGACCTAATGTGATTTTAAATGAAAATTCAAAATTATTTGTTTTGGGAAATCCTGATCAGATAAAAAGTTTTAATAAAATGTTAGGTATATCCTAAATTATGAAGAAAGTTTTAATAACAGGTGGTAATGGTTTTTTAGGTAAAATATTAAGGCAGTTATTAGAGTCTAAAGGTTTTTGCATAATTGCTAGTGGTTTGGGTAAAGATAGATTAAAAGAGCATAATCACTCTTACATAGAGCTAGATGTAACAAATAAAACTCGGTGCTTGCAAGTAATTCAAGAAAATAACCCGGATGTTATTGTCAATGCAGCTGCTATGACAAATGTTGATAGTTGTGAAATCAAACAAAAAGAATGTTTACAAATTAATACAGATTCCATCAGTAATTTGAATATTTCAAAAAATAGACACTTTATTCAAATCTCCACTGATTTTGTTTTTGATGGGAAAAATGGACCTTATTTAGAAAATAACAAGC
>PAZG01000034.1 GCA_002715445.1 Flavobacteriales bacterium
TACTCAAATTATTTTTTCCTGGATACAGAACCATTATAGGACATTTTATACCATTTTTCCTAAGATTAACCCCCTCTTCAAAATCAGCTACGGCAAAATAATTAATTCCATTTTCGATAAGTATTTTAGCTATTTGAATATCCCCATAACCGTAAGCATTAGCCTTTATAATTGCTAAAATTTGCATGTTTTTAGAAATTCTGGATTTAAAAAATTCTAAGTTTTTTATCAAAGATTCGGAACTCACTGTGAGTTTTGTAGAGTAATAATTAAACATTTTTAGAATAACATTGAGCGCAAAGCGGTTCATAAAAATCTTGATGTCCCACTAGAATTTTTGACTTTTCACGAACAATCCTATGAGAATGTGTTGCTGCTTTAGAGCATTTAACACATGTTGCAGTTAAATATTTTACAGAGTCTGCTATTTGTAATAAACCTGTCATAGATTCAAATCTATTATGTAAGTAGTCATACTCTAATCCGGCCAACACTAAATTTATTCCCATATTACTAATTTTTAAGCAATGCTCAACAATATTACTACCAAAAAACTGAGCTTCATCTACAGCAACTAAATGAAAATCAGATAATTTATTAAATATTTCTGCTAAAGAATCAACAACTATTGCATCAACTTTTTTACCTGAATGAGTATTAATTGAACTTTCATCGTACCTTAAATCAATTTTAGGTTTCACAAAGAGAGTTCTAATATTATATTCATCTACTTTACTCAAAAGTTCTGTAGATTTTCCTGCAAACATACACCCAGTTATAATTTCAATTTTACCTTTCATCAAAGAATGAATTTAAAATACTAAAATAAATAAAACAAAAAGTTTTTCCATTAATGAATTAATTATATATTTCAAAATAATATAAAATTTATGCTTTACATAGTACCGACTCCTATTGGAAATTTAGAAGATGTTACAATCAGAGCTTTGAAAATATTGGAAAAAACAGAATTAATAATAGCTGAAAATTCTAATAAAACAAAAATTCTCCTAAACAAGTATAATATAAAGTGTCAAATATTATCATGTAATGTTTTTAACGAGAAAAAAAAAATACCTTTGATTGTTGAAAAAATTAAACAATTAAAATCTGTTTCATTAGTTTCAGACGCAGGTACTCCAGGAATTTCCGATCCAGGTTATTTACTAATTCGTGAGTGTATAAANCTTAACATTCCAGTATCTTGCCTTCCAGGACCTACTGCATTTGTCCCAGCTCTAGTTCAATCTGGTTTCCCATGTGAGAAATTTGTTTTTGAAGGCTTCCTTCCTAAAAGAAAAAGAAAAAAAAGACTAGAATATTTAGCATTGGAAAAAAGAGCAATTATAATATATGAATCTCCCTATAGATTAATTAATACATTAAAAGATTTAAATTATTATTTTAATAATAGAAAAATTGCTGTTGCTAAGGAGTTAACAAAAATACATGAAAATGTCTTTAGAGGTAAAATAGAAAACATTATCCTTGAACTAGAAAAATCAATTATAAAGGGGGAATACATCATTGTTTTAGATTCATTAAATAATAAAACAGATGANTAGAAAAAAAAANATAATTATTGCAGGACCATGCAGTGTNAAATCAGAANTAGAATTATACAATACAGCTNGACAAATATATAATTATATAGATATATTTAGATGTGGGGTCTGGAAAGCTAGAACTAATCCAAAAAGCTATAAAGGATCAGGAAACAAAACAATCGGATGGTTAAACAGTGTATCAAAAGAATTTAACCTACCCATTGCTATTGAAGTGGGACTGCCTAGTCATATAGAAATTGCATTAAAACATAATATTAAAATATTTTGGATTGGAGCCAGAACAACAGTAAATCCATTTTATNTTAATGAAATATGCCAAGCAATAAAAGGAAGCAATGTTGAAATTTGGATTAAAAATCCTATACACGCAGATNTAAATGCATGGATTGGAGCAATTGAAAGATTTAGTCAAATTGGCATAAAAAAAATAAAAGCAATTCACAGAGGATTTTTTAATTTTTATGAATCAAAGTATAGAAATAGTCCAAAGTGGCATTTAGTGGATGAACTAAAAATAAAAATCCCTAATATTGATATAATTTGTGACCCAAGCCATATTTGCGGTAATACTTTTTTACTTAAATCGGTTTCAAAAAANGCNATAAATAGAGGAATGAATGGTCTTATGATTGAAACGCATTGTCANCCTAATAAAGCATTAAGTGATGCAAATCAACAAATAAACCCACAAGAATTAAAAAAACTAATAAAGGAAATTTACTAACACTCTCTTCCTATTTTTGAATACAATTCTCTATAAAGAAGATTTAATTTATTGAATTTAATTAATTCTTCTTTTTTGATCTCTTCATTTAAACTAGGCAAGTTTTCTAAAATTATTTTTTTCATTTCACCTATTCTTTTTATTTTAAATCTAATTAATGCCTCTTGAACAAGNTGGCTTAAAATATCTTCTTCTTTTTTTACCCTAATATTTTTTTTATCCCATCTATCAATTTTATGTTTATCTAACATTAACTCACTTGTTAGTTGAGCAACTTTAGGATCACTATGTTGAGTGAAATAATGAATTTCTGGTATTTTTCCTTGATTTATAAATTCTTGATATTCTTTGATTATTTTCTGGAGAACAGTATGAGAAAATGATATTCCATCTATAGTTAACTCATTAATAATTAACTTCGAAACTGAAATTTCANCTGATTTAATAGTNATTAGTTTTTGACCATAATTTAAAAGTAACCTAGATAAGGTTCTCTCCTCAATNGAAACAAGAAAATTATCTTTATTTATATTTTCTTTTTTATTAAGTGTATTTTTATTTGAGTTCTNTTTTTTANCTTTTTTAAATTTNCTTTGTAACTCANTAAAAAGCATATTTTCATTTATACCTAATTTCTCCGAAACTGATTGTAAATAAACTGCTTGCGTAGTTATGTTTGGAACCTTAGAAATACTATTTAAAATAGAATTAATTAATTCTATTTTAAATTTNGGNTTTGAATCTTTATTATTATTTCTNCATTTATAAGATATAAAATCTTGTTTATTTTCATTAAAATAATTACATATATCCTCTAAAGTNTTTTTTTTAGCGAATGAATCGGGATCANATCCATTAGGAAGAGAAATTATATTAATGAACAATTCTTCAGACAGAAAAAGATTTATTGCTCTATCAACGGCATTTTCACCCGCTTCGTCTGAATCAAAAATAAATGAAACATTTTTAGTAAATCTTTTTACTAATCTTACCTGATCAATTGTTATTGCAGTTCCTGAAGAAGCAACAACATTTTTTATGCCTTTTTGGTATAGTGAAATTAAATCAGTGTAACCTTCAACTAAAAAACATTCATCTTTTTTAATTATTTCTGTCTTAGCAAAATTTAAACCATATAGAATTTTACTTTTTTGATAAATTATTGTCTCAGGGGAATTAATATATTTAGCTATTTTCTTCTCTTTACTTAAAGTTCTGCCGCCAAAGCCTACCTTTCTACCTAATAAATTATAAATAGGAAACATTAATCTTCCTGAAAATCGATCAGTTAAAGANCGACTATCCTTAACTAAAAAAAGACCCGTATTTTCAATTACCTCTTTTTTAAATCCTTTTTGTAAAACTAAATTAGATAATTCCTTGTTAAAGCTTGGTGCATATCCTATTTCAAATTTTTTAATAACTTCTTCATCNAAGCCACGATTATATAAATANGTTAAAACTTCATCTTTTCCATAATTGGAATTAAATAATTTTTCAGTAAAAAACTTAGATGCAAATTCGATTAATACCATTGTAGACTCTTTTTGCTCTTTATTTTCATCAAAAAAAGAATCTTTTTGAGTTTCTTCAATTTCAATGTTATATTTTTTAGCTAAATATTTAATTGCCTCAGGGTACGAATATTTCTCATGTTCCATCAAAAAGGATACTACATTACCACCTTTACCAGAGCTAAAATCCTTCCAAATTCTTTTACTTGGTGAAACCATAAATGAAGGAGTTTTTTCATTNGAAAAAGGGCTCAATCCTTTAAAATTTGCTCCTGATTTTTTTAATACAACAAATTCGGAAATTACATCTTCAATAATTGCAACTTCAAATACTTCTTCTATAGTTTTTGATGATATCATTTAGTCCTTTCTATAATATAATCCAATAAATNACTAATTGACTCTTTATAATCAGANTCAGGAAAATTACTTAAAATTTTTAATGCTTTATCTTTATAAAGATTTAAAATTTTTTCAGCACATTTTATGCCATTATTTTGNTCCACAAAATTTATAATATAGCNAATATCCTCTTTTTTCTTTGCCGGCTTGTATAATAAATTTAAAATTTTTGTTTTTTCTTTTTTTGAANAATTTTTTAATGCAAAAAGTAAAGGAAGGTTCATTTTTCTTTCTTTGATATCATTACCTTGAACTTTTCCAGTTAATTTATTCGAGCTATAATCTAATAAGTCATCTTTTATTTGAAATGCCATTCCAAACTGGATTCCAAATTCATATATTTTAGTTTTTTCACTNGATTTTAGATTATTTGAAAATGCAGCTAATTCACAACAACAGCCAAATAAAGATGCTGTTTTATATTCAATAATTTTGTAGTATTCATCTTCAATTAACGTTAATTTTCTACTTTTTTCTAATTGCATAATTTCACCCATAGCCATTTTTTGAACTGCATTTGAAGTATATAATAACATTTTTTCAGTATTTTCTTTCAACGCAATTTTTAAACCCTGAGCTAAAAAAAAATCTCCCATTAAAACAGCTAATTTATTTTTCCATAAATTATTTATTGAAAAACTTTTTCTTCTAAAATTAGCATCATCAACTACATCATCATGAATTAAAGTTGCTAAATGTAATAATTCTATTAAAGTAGCAGCAACATATGTTTTTTTATTTATTTGCCCTACTAAACCTGAAATTAAAAAAACTAAAATTGGCCTTAGCTTTTTACCTGAATTAGAAAACATATAATTACTTATCTTTAGGAACAGCTTAGTATCCCCAGAAAATGAATTATTATATATCTTTTNAAATTTCTTAAGTTCGTTATTTATNGGTTTTATTATTTTATCCATTACTTTTATTTAATGCTAATTGNCCACAAGCTGCATTTACATCTTCGCCTCTACTTATTCTTAAATTTACTATAACTCCACTTTCTTTTAAAATTTTCATAAATCTTTGAATTCTTTCATTCGAAGATTTTTTAAAAAAAATACCATTAACTAAATTATATTCAATTAAATTAACTTTTGAGGGAATGATTCTTGAAAATTTCACAAGATTTTGAGCATCTTCATCAGAATCATTTACATCACTTAACATAACATATTCATATGTTACTTTTTGCTTTGTCTTTTCATAATAATATTTTAATGAATTTCGTAAAAGNTCCAAGTTATTTGTTTCATTTATTGACATAATTTTGTTTCTTTTAACATCAGAAGCCGCATGTAAAGAAACTGCTAAATGAACACCTGTATCATCTTCAGCAAACTTTTTTATCATCTTACTTATACCCACAGTTGATAGCGTAATTCTTTTTTTAGAAAAATTTAATCCTTCTTTTTTTGTTATATAATTTATAGACTTAATTACATTTTGATAGTTTAAAAAGGGCTCNCCCATTCCCATGTAAACAACATTTGTTAACTTTTTTCCATAATTTTTCTCGCACTCACTCATAATTAATACAACTTGATCAAAAATCTCACTTGATAAAAGATTTCTTTCTTTTTTCATCATTCCTGTTGCACAAAACTGACATGACAAACTACATCCAACTTGAGANGATATACAAGCNGTAAATCTATCTTTTTGCGGTATTAATACNCCTTCACATACTAAGTTATCATGTAATTTAAATATAAATTTTATTGTTCCATCTGAACTTTTAACTTGATTTTTAATCGTAGTATATTTTAAATAAAAATTAGCTTTTAAAACATTTTTAAATTCATCAGGAATATCACTAATTAAATTAATATCATTAACTGATTTTTTCCAAAGCCATCTGTATAACTGCTTAGCCCTGTACTGTGGCTGTTTGAAATTTTCAACTAAACTAATTAAATCAAATTCTCTTATATTTTTTTTCATAAAAATGAATAATACAATTTATAAATCTTAATTAAAATTTGGCGCAATAATTTTAGCTAATTCCCAATCATTAATTGTTGTTATTTTAAAATTAAATTCTTCCCCAGGAATTAAATTAATTGGAAAAATAAAATCCTCAATTAATGAAACATCATCTGTTTTGTTTAGTGTATTTTGATTTGATGAATATGCTTTGCTAATTATTTCNGCATGAAAAANNTGAGGTGTTTGTGTTAAAACAAATTTTGAACGATTGACAGACGATGTGTTTTCTGATTGTTCTGTTTTTTTTCTCAATGAGTCTTTTACTTCGATCGCGGGTACTGCATGCCCATTTTTTTTAGCAGATAAAATTAAACTTTTAACTAACTTTTTAGTAAAAAAAGGTCTAACAGAATCATGAATAAGAATCATGTCATTTTTATTAAATTTAAATGAATTAAGTGCATTTTTTACTGAAGNATACCGATTTTTTCCACCTTTAATAAGANAAAGGGGAATATTAAAGTCATGTTTTTTACAAAGATCTCTCCAGTAATTAATTTTTTTTTCAGGTAAAACTATATGAAAAATAGCATCTGGAATTATATTAAATAATTTCATAATACTATGCATAGCTAAAGGTATCCCATTAAGTAGTAAAAATTGCTTATATTTTTTTTTATGCATTCTTGTGCCAGAGCCTGCTGCTAAAATGATAACATGAATCACTGATTTCTTATACATTTTTTATAAAAAAATTATATAATTAGCATACAATCACCGTAACTCAAAAAATTGTATTTCTTTTTAATTGCTTGTTGGTAGGCNTCCATTAATAAATCATGTCCACAAAANGCGGAAACCTGCATTAATAAAGTAGATTTAGGTGGATGAAAATTAGTTATCATACAATTTGGAACTCTAAAATCATATCTAGGAAATATATATTTATTTGTCCATGCTGAAAATGCTTTTAATTCGTTTTGAGTTGAAACNGAGGATTCTAGGGCTCTAATACATGTAGTCCCTACAGCACAAATTCTTTGTTTATTTTTAAGTGCAGAATTAATTATATCAGCAGTAGCCTGAGGAATNATAAGTTTTTCTGAATCCATTTTATGCTTTGACAGATCTTCAACNTCAACTGGTTTNAAAGTACCAAGTCCTACATGCAAAGTTATTGGAGCTAAATTAACCCCTTTTATTTCTAATTTCTTTAATAAAATTTTACTAAAATGTAAACCTGCTGTAGGGGCAGCAATTGCTCCTTCATTTTTTGCATAAACAGTTTGATATCTTTCAGCATCTTCAGCAGTAGGTTCTCTATTAATATATTTTGGTAGGGGTGTTTGACCCAAATCTTTTAATTTTTGCCTAAACTCTTCATAATTACCATCAAAGAGAAACCTTAGGGTTCGTCCTCTAGACGTTGTGTTGTCAACAACTTCGGCTACAAGGGAAAAATCTTCGCCAAAATATAACTTATTTCCTATTCTAATTTTTCGTGCAGGATCCACTAAAACATCCCACAATCTTATTTCAGAATTTAATTCTCGAAGAAGAAATACTTCTATTCTTGCACCTGTTTTTTCTTTATTTCCATACATCCTTGCGGGAAATACTTTGGTATCATTAACCACCAAAACATCATTAGTATCAAAATAATCAATTATATTTTCAAATATTTTGTGTTCAATTTTACCAGTAGACCTATCAATAACCATTAGTTTAGATTTATCTCTATCTACTGCAGGTTTTTTTGCAATTAAATTTTCTGGTAAATTATAAGCGAAGTGTGATAATTTATATTTCATGATAAAATTTAAGTGAGCAAATATACAAATATTATCTATCCTATTTAAATTCGTATTTAGATTCGAATTGTTTAATTGTTAATGCATCTACTAATTTATACTTTCCAATTGAAAGCCTACATAAATCATATAAATACGCACCACATCCTAAATTAATTCCTATATCATTTGCTATTGATCTAATGTATGTTCCTTTACTACACTCTATTTCAACAGTCATATATGGAAAAGATATTTTTTTTATGATAAAAGAGTATATCTGTACTTTGCGCTTTGGCATGACAAATTCTTTATCATTATTTCGCATTTTTTTATAAGATCTAATTCCATCAACTTTAATTGCNGAATATTTCGGAGGTGTNTGTGAAATANTACCCAAAAAATCATTTTTTAAATTAAGAATATCTTTTTTACTTATATAACTTATATCCTTCTTAGAATCTTCTGCTTTTTCCCTATCAAAACTTTCTGTTATATAACCCAGCTTGATTACAGCTAAGTATTTTTTATTTAGATTTTGAATTTCACTTATTGTCTTAGTTTTTTTGCCAACACAAATAATTAATAAACCTGTTGCCAATGGATCTAAAGTGCCAGCATGACCTACTTTAATTTTTTTGATTTGAAAATGTTTTTTTAAAGTTAGCCTTACTTTTTTGACAACATCAAAAGATGTCCAATTAATAGGCTTATTTATTAATATGGTATCATTTAACATACGACAATATTAATAACACTGATAAGCCAAAACAATAATAACTAAAATAACTTAATTTATTTTTTTCAACGATTTTAATCATCCATTTACAACATAGTAGCCCTACAAAAAAAGTAACTAAAAATGAAANTAAAAGAGGGTATAAATTTATTGTTAAAACCTCGGCTTTAACTTCAGGAAAATCAAATAATAAAGATTTAATAACTGCGCCAAATATTAAGGGTAAGGCAATTATAAAAGAAAAATTAGTGGCTTCATTTTTATTAACTCCTAAAAAAAGAGCCGTGCAAATAGTCAATCCTGACCTTGATATTCCTGGCATTATTGCAAAAGCTTGCGACAAGCCAATTAAAAAAACTATTATATATGTTAAATTACTATTTCTANTATTTATTTTATTAGTGCCATAGAGAACTAATGCTGTAATAAAGAACATAATAGCAAGAAGGTATGCCTCACCTTCAAAAATTCTTTTTATTTGATCTTCAAAGCTTAGGCCAATAAGGACTGCCGGGATCAAGGCTAAAATAATTTTTACAATATAAATTAAACTGTCTTTTGACTGAAAAAAAATTATTTCTTTTATTTTTTTATAGAATACAAATAATATACTTAAAGCAGATGCAAAGTGTAAAATTATAGTTGTAAATAAACCGCTAGATTGAGTGAATCCNAAAAATTCAATAAGCTGAATATGGCCACTACTACTTACAGGTAAAAATTCTGTTATACCTTGTATTAATCCTAAAATAATAAAATAAATAAAATCAATTATTTCCATCTATTATTTTTTAAGCATAATGGAAAAGCCACATATAATTAAAGAAATAATTATNACAATTGGAGCAAGAACTTGACGCTGAAAATTAAAAATTGATTTATTATACTCGTAATCATCTGAACCACCTCCACTAAGTAAAATAAAACCAATGATTAAAGTTATTATACCTATAAGTAAAATTATATAATTTTTGCGTTTAAAAATTAATAAGGACGTATTACTAACGCCTTCCCTATTTGAACTCTTATTACTATTACTCATTAATATCGGTTTTTAAACTAGTTAGTTTATTTAATACTATAAATGTACTAATAAATGATATCACAATACCTAAAAATATCATAATACAAAAAAGTAATACTATTTCTGTTGTAACTACCATTTTAATCGATGAAGGCACATACAAATATGTAATATAAAATAATAATGTTATAATCACNACAGATAAAATTCCTGAAATTAAGCCAATCCAAATACTATTAATTATATAGGGTCGGAGAATAAAAGATTTAGTAGCACCAACCAATTGCATAGTTTTTATGTTTGCTCTGTTATTGTAAAAAGTTAATTTGATATTATTATAAATTAATAAGACTGATATAATAAAAAAGATAAAAGCAAAAATACTAGAGAATACTAAAATGTTATTTTTCCAATGATTTATTTTTAAAATATTTAGTGGGGGCTGGAAATATGATATACAGTTAAATTCTGATAACTTATTTTCTAAAATTTCATAATACTCATCATTATGAAATCTTGAGTTGATATAAATATTTTGAATGTCTGGCAAAGGATTTTGACTTAGTGAGTCACTAGAGTAAAAGATTTCAAAATCATCTCCAAGTAATTCTGACACATCAATTAAACCTTGTTCTTTACTTACGAATGTAGATTTTATTAATTCATTGTCTTTTATTTTGGTTAATAAAAATTCATCTAATAGGTTTAAATCATTTGTAGTATAATCTGCATTAAATACTATTTTTGCGGGTGTGCTCTCCTGTAAAAATATGATTGCTTTTTGAATAGTAAAAAAAGAAGAAATTAATATTCCTACACTCAGTAATGTTAAGCTAAGTGTAAAAATCATCGAAGCTTTAATAGTATATATTATATATTTAAAAAAACTAACTTTATTATTATTCATAGTAAGTTAAATATAATAAATACTGTGATTTAAAATAAAAATTTCATATTTAAGATTGTAAATTATTTAGCTTTTTTTAACTTCAGATTTGTATGAGTTATAATTTTAAAAAAATAGAAAAGAAATGGGCTAATAAGTGGGAAGAAGAAGAAATCTATAAAGTTCAGAAAAATAATAAGCCCAAATTTTATATTTTAGATATGTTTCCATATCCATCTGGCGCAGGCTTGCATGTAGGGCACCCTCTAGGCTATATTGGCTCAGATATATATGCTAGATATAAAAGGCTTAATGGATTTAATGTACTTCATCCTATGGGATTTGATTCATTTGGTCTTCCAGCTGAACAATACGCAATTTTAACTGGTCAACATCCAGCAAAAACTACAAAAGAAAATATAAAAAAATATAAACAGCAACTAAAAAGTCTTGGGCTCTCTTTTGATTGGACTAAAGAAATTAAAACATCAGACCCAAAATATTATAAGTGGACTCAATGGATTTTTTCAAAATTATTTAATTCTTATTATTGTTTTGAGAAAAATAAGGCTATTAATATAAATTTATTAATAAGTAATTTTGAAAAAAATGGTAATGAAATTGAAAATTATAACAACGAAAAAGTAGAGCTTTTTTCTGCTCAAGAATGGAGNGGNTATACTGAATTAAAAAAAGAAAATATTTTACAAAAATTTAGATTAGCTTTTTTATCTGACACAGTTGTNAATTGGTGCCCTGATNTAGGGACAGTACTAGCAAATGATGAAGTAAGTGAAGGNTTATCTATAAGGGGAGGGCATGTAGTTTACCAAAAAAANATGAAACAATGGTGCCTTNGGATCTCTGCATATGCAGATAGGTTATTGTCTGGACTAAACANCNTAGATTGGCCAANCTCATTAAAAGAACAACAAAGAAACTGGATTGGTAAATCACATGGTTTTACAATAAANTTTAGATGTCTAAATTCCAAGATANAAATACCTGTTTTTACAACTAGAGCAGATACCATTTTTGGGGTTACCTTTTTAGTTCTCTCNCCTGACCACAATATAATTGAAGAAATTGTTGAATCTAAATTCTTTAATAATGTTAAGGAATATATTGAATTATCAAGGAAGAAATCTGAAAGAGAGAAAATTGCCAATATAAATGATGTTTCGGGCGTATTTACCGGCGCATTTGCAATAAATCCAATTACTAGTGAAAAAATTCCAATTTGGATATCAGATTACGTTTTGTCGGGATATGGAAGCGGAGCAATTATGGCTGTCCCTGGGCATGATGCGCGAGATTTTAGATTTGCAACTAAATTTAAGTTAAATATTAAAACAGTCATTCAAAAAACTAAAAATGATGAAAAACCTTTTTTAGAAAAAAACGGCAGTTTAATTAATTCAGAATATTTAAACGATTTAAATATAAATGAAGCTTCAAAAAAAATTAAAGAAATTTTATTAGAAAATAAATTTGGTGATGTTACAATTAATTATAAAATGCGAGATGCTATATTCAGCAGACAAAGATACTGGGGTGAACCATTTCCTATATATTATAAAGACAATATACCATCACTTGTAAAAGAGAGTGATCTTCCTGTAACATTACCAGAAATAGAATCATATTTACCAACAAAGGAAGGGCAACCTCCTCTAGCTAGAGCCAAGAATTGGAAATATAAATCAAAATATGAATTTGAGCAGTCTACGATGCCTGGCTGGGCTGGATCATCTTGGTACTTTATTAGGTATTTAGATCCTGAAAATAAAAAAGAGTTTGTAAATCAAGAGCTTTTAAACTACTGGCAAAATGTAGATTTGTATGTTGGCGGGTCAGAACACGCTACCGGACACTTACTTTACTCAAGATTTTGGACAAAATTTTTGTTTGATTTTGGCCTTATACCTTTTGATGAGCCATTTAAAAAATTAATTAATCAAGGTATGATCCTTGGGCAATCTTTTTTTGTTTACAGGATTAAAAACGAAAATAAATATGTTTCTTATAATTTGAAAAATCAATATCAGACTACTCAAATTCACGTAGATATAAATCTCGTGCAAAAAGGAGGAGAACTTGATATTAAAAAATTTAAAAATTCTCAAAATAGTTACAATAACGCAGAATTTATTTTAGAAGGAAGTAAATATATCTGCGGAACTGCAACAGAAAAAATGAGTAAATCTTTTTTTAATGTTGTTACACCTGACTCAGTAATAGATGAATTTGGAGCAGATTCCTTAAGAATGCACGAGATGTTTCTAGGACCATTAACACAACATAAACCATGGAATACTGATGGGATTACTGGCGTCGCATCTTTTCTTAAAAAATTTTGGAGTTTATTTCACTCTCGAAATAACGGCGAATTTTACTTGGAAGATATTAAACCTACCAAAGATGAACTAATACAGCTTCATAAAACAATTAAGAAAATTAGAACAGATATCGAAAGCTTTTCATTTAACACATCAATAAGCAGCTTTATGATTTTTGTTAATTATTTAAAAAAGAACAAATGCTATAAAAAAGAGATACTAGAACCTCTTGTTTTAATGATGTCTCCATTTGCACCTTTTATTTGTGAAGAAATTTGGGAAAAAATACATAAAAATGATAGAACAATCTATAATAAATTTCCTCAACATGATGATTCTCTATTAATAGATAAAAATATCAACTATCCAATTGCCATAAATGGAAAGAAAAAAACTAATATCACTATCGAATCAAATATCAAAGAGAATGAAATTGAAAAAATCATTTTAAACCATAATGAAATAAAAAGGTACATAATTGACAAAAAAGTGTTAAAAATTATAATAGTTCCTAAAAAAATAATAAATATTGTAGTAAAATGAGGTTTTTTTACTTTTTTTTAACAATTATTACATTAAATATCTACTGTTTTTCTCAAAAAACAAATAAATATTACAAATTTGAACAAAATAAGAACCCATCTTTTGGCCTAAATGAGGTTTTACAATATAAATTCTCATACGGAAAAAGTGACAGTAAAGGGTTTTTAACTGGCGGATACGGTTCCTTAGAAGTTAATGGGCTTATTAAGAAAGATACTATAACAGCATACAAAATTGAAGCTAAAGGAAAAACAACAAAAATTTTTAGTTTATTTTTCAAAGTTGAAGATTTTTTTTCCACATATGTAGATAAAAGCACATTGTTGACTCACCAGTTTGCAAGATCGATCAAAGAAGGAGGGTACGAAAAAAACCAAAGAGCCACATTTGACCGAAAAAATAATATTGTTGTTACTGATAAAGATACACTACCAATAAATCCATATACGCACGACGTATTATCAGCATTATACGCATGTAGAGCCATACCAAATGATCAAATAGTCATTAATGATACAATTAACGTTCAAATATTTAATTTAGAGAAGAGCAAATTATTTGATTCATATATTGTGCCAATTAAAAAAGAAATAATTAACACTAAGTGCTTTAAAAAGACTAAATCAATAAAGTGCCATGTTCATGTTGAAAAAAATAGAATTTTTTCTGATAAAGACGCAACATATGTCTGGGTAACAGATGACAAATATCACATCCCGTTAAAGGTGGAAACTCCAATAAAAGTTGGCTCAATTTACATTGAATTAATTGACACGGAAAATATTAACTACCCATTCTAAATAAAATAAACTTTAAAAAATTATTCCAAATAAAAAAATAGTTATATTAGAAACTATTCATTTTATGAATTATGGATAAAGATATTAGAAAAAAAATAGTCCAACTAAGTGAAAAATATGGAGCGACTGGACAGGACCTAAAGTCATATCTTGACGGATTACTGTACGCTGATTATCTAAGTTATTGGGATTATATTAATTTAGACACATTACTATCTTTACAAAAGCCTAAAACAGACTTTCCTGACGAAAATATATTTATAACATACCACCAAATAACAGAACTATATTTTAAACTAATACTAAATGAACTCGAACAAATATCAAACAACGGAAGAGATGTTCTAGATTCAGGAGAAGACAGAGGTTGGAAAAAAAAATTAGATATAGATTTTTTTATAAAACGAATCAAAAGAGTAATAAGGTATTTTGAAATATTAGTAAGCTCGTTTGATGTTATGATTGATGGCATGAGTAAAGATGANTTCTTAAAGTTTAGAATGGCCTTATTACCTGGAAGCGGTTTTCAAAGTATTCAATTTAGGCTAATTGAAATCTGCTCAACAGAAGTTAAAAATTTATTTAAAGGAAAAGAAGCAGAACATAGTATTTTAGACAATCTTTATTGGCAATATGGTGCCACAGAACTAAAGACAAAAATAAAAACTTACACCTTAACACAATTTAACAAAAAATACAAAAGCCTATTAATTTCAAAAATTGACGAACAAAAGAAAATAAATATTTANAAAAAGTTTAGTTCGCTAAAAAAAGATAGTAAGAAAATCCAAATACTTAAAGACCTTCTAAAAAAATATGATTTACTTGTGAATGTTCACTGGAAACTTGCACATTATAAATCAGCTGTTAAATATTTAAATAAAGATAACAGTAATATAGTTGCTACTGGCGGCACAAATTGGAAAAAATACCTTCCTCCCAAATTTCAAAAAATAATTTTTTACCCAAATTTATGGAGCAAAGAGGAAATAGACCAATGGGGTAAAAGCTGGGTAATAGAAAACTGCAAATGATTATGAAGATTTTATTTTTAATCTTTTTTTTAATTTCTACAACAATATCAATATTAACACTGTTTCTTATTTTAAGAAGTAAAAAGTATATAATAAATTATAAAACTATTCTTATTTTTTTATTTCCATTTTTATTTGGATCCCTTTTATTTACAATACCAAATAAAAAAAACACAGATTATAAAAAAAATAAATCCNAAAAAGCNAACTCATTAGTAAATGAAACTAANGAGCTAGNAAAGAAAAAANCCAAATTTTGTGAAAGCTCTACTTTCGCAAAAGAAGTTTCTTCAACGTTTAATTTTTATGAATTAATTGATACTGGATTTGATTTGGGAATTAATCCNAATGAAAATATTACTAAAATTCTAAAACCTTACAATGTTACTAACCAAGAAATTTATAAGCTGGAAAAATATTTAGCTGAAAAAGTTAAATTTAATCTAAATAGGGATTTAAGACCCGGTAAAAAATATGCACTTTTTTTAACCGAAAAAGATTCAGTTAAAAAAATAAATTATTTTGCTTACGAAATAGATCCTGAAAAATATTTATATGTTAATATTTCTGAAGACACAGTTTCTGGGCAAATTCACATTAGAAAACCAACCATAATAAAAAAAGAAATTTCGGGAATTATAAATTCATCTTTATGGATTGCCTTAGAAGATGCCGGAATTTCTACAAATTTAGAAATTGATGCTTTAATGGACCAAATTACTGAGAGAATTTACCCCTGGACAATTAATTTTTATAAATTATTCCCTGAAGATAGATTTAAAATAATTTATGATGCAAAATATATAAACAACAACTTCTATGAAATTGAAAAAGTTTATGCATCTGTTTTTTTGCATAATGGCAAAGATAATTATGCCATCGCATTTTCAGAAAAAGATTCTAATTCCTTTGAATATTATGATCAAGATGGAAATAATCTTAGAAAGTTTTTCTTAACAGCTCCCGTCTCTTATAAGAGAATATCATCTAGATACAGTAAGTCCAGAAAACACCCCGTTACAGGGCATATTAAAGCTCACAAAGGCACAGATTTTGCCGCTTCTCCTGGATCAGAAATATATGCAACTGCTGACGGAATTATTGAAAAAGCTAGCTATACTAGTGCTAATGGTTATTATGTTAAAATAAAACATAATAATACATACTCTACTGGATATCTTCACATGAACAAACAAAGTAAATCTTATTGGGAAAAAAATAATATTAAGCCAGGTGCAAAAATTAAACAAAAGGATGTAATTGGTTTTGTTGGGAGCACTGGTCTAGCAACCGGGCCTCATGTTTGTTATAGATTTTGGGAAAATGGAAAACAAGTAGACCCATTCAAATGCGCCCTTCCACCATCGGAACCAATAAGTGATAAATATCTTTCTAAATTCAATGCACAGAAAAAAAAATGGATACATAAATTAGATTCTATTTTATATAAAGATCAAATTAATAATACTGAATCTATCGAGGATTCACCCAATCACCATTTTCCTTAATTAGTTTTATTAATTCATCTAGAGCACTCATGGTTGGAATATTTTTTTTTACAACCTCATGACCCTTATAAAGAGTTATTTTATCTTTTCCTGAGCCGACATATCCGTAATCTGCATCTGCCATTTCACCTGGCCCATTTACTATACAACCCATAATTCCTATTTTTAAACCCTTTAAATGAGAAGTGGCATTTCTTATTTTTTCTGTAGTTTCTTGAAGGTCAAATAAAGTTCTTCCACAAGAAGGGCATGATATATATTCTGTTTTTGATATCCTGTTTCTTGTTGACTGTAAAATTGAGAAGGCTAAATTGTTTAAATGTGGAGGGCTTAAATTTTCAGCCTGACTAAACATAATTCCATCCCCTAAACCATCACAGAATAAACTTCCAATATCAATAGAACTACTTATTTTAATTTGATCTAAAGAAATATTGCTTCCATAATGCCTATTTATTATAACAGGATTATTAACATTTTGATTAATTAATTTTAGAAACAAATGCCTTTGCTCTGTCATGAGGCCACTAGTATTGCCAATAATTAAAACAGCAGTTTTATCATTCTTTACTTTATTTAAAAAAGAAAGGTTTATATCAGACAGAACGCAATAAATAAAATTAATTTTAGAATGATAATTTTCACTATTCAGATACTCTTTATACGAAAAAAATGGATAACCTTGCTTAATCTCTTTCCATAACTTATAGCTATAAACTATACCTAAATTACCTGGAGGAATAAAATTAATCTTATTTTCACCAAGATATATATAATCAGTTGCAATATCTGAGATATGCCATTTATCAAGATTTACAGAATATTTATAGCCTAAATTAAATAGTGTAACTGGCTTTATTTTTTTTAANGAAAGATCTGCAAATACAACAGGCACATTATCACCACCAATGTTATTAACCTTAATTGTTTTTCTTTTCGAATATTTAAATGGGTTAATTTTATAATTAATTAACTCCTGAATATGCTTGTTATTTTTTCTTTTAAAAATATGATTTAAAATAGTTTTTGCTACAGGTATTTCATTTTCGGGGGGTTCTGTTAGGGAAACTCTTATTGTATCTCCAATACCATCTTCCAATAAAGAACCAATTCCAACAGCTGACTTAACCCTACCCTGAGTTCCATCCCCAGCTTCAGTTACTCCTAAATGAATGGGATAATTCATTTTTTCTTTTAACATCTGATTAACTAATAACCTGTAAGCTTGTATCATAACTTTTGGGTTAGATGATTTCATAGATAAAACAATCTGATGATAATTGTTTTTATGACAAATTCTTACAAATTCCATTGCTGACTCCACCATCCCAAATGGAGTGTCGCCATATCTACTTAATATTCTATCTGACAAAGAACCGTGATTGGTTCCTATACGCATTGCTGTATTATTTTGTTTNCAAATATTTACTAACGGAAGAAATCTAGATTCAATTTTCTTTAACTCATTTAAATAATCCTCATTTGAATATTCAACAATTTTAAAACGCTTCTTGTCAACATAATTACCAGGATTTATTCTTACTTTCTCAACAATTCTAGCGGCTATTTCAGCTGCATTTGGTGTATAATGTATNTCGGCAATTAATGGAATACTGTATCCTTTTTGTAATAATGACTCTTTTATATTTTTTAAATTTTTTGATTCTTTTATACTTGGAGCTGTNATTCTAATTAGTTCACATCCTGCTTGAATTAACCTTATNCACTCATCAACAGTTTCCTGCGTATTCATTGTGTCAGTAGTAGTCATTGATTGGATTCTNACAGGGTTCCCCCCCCCTATTCCAATATCACCAATCAAAACCTCTCGGGTTTTAAATCGAGAATAATTTACTAAGCTATTACAATACTTCTGTGACATTTATTTATAATCTATTTTGAACAAAACTGGCCGACTTGGAGAGGCATCATTTTCTAATGGAATAAATTGCAGGTTTAAAAAGTAATCTGCATCAATTATTGTATTTGAAATAAAAACAAATTCAGTAATTGTATTTTNATTCCCACCTCCAGATAAATTAAAAAAAATTTTATGGTTTTTTAAANGACCATCATCTTTTTCNCTATCTACNGATGGNAAATCAATTAATAAGTGATTAATACCNATTTCTACTAAATACTTNATACACTCTTCNGANAAATAGGGAGGNTTNTGATTACTATAATCTTTANATTTTTTATTAATNTCATTAGGAAGTGTCCTTATAATTATTGAATTAAAAGGGNGCTGGATACTATCTATTTTTTCTGAAACTACCTTTTTTGTAATAATCAAATCTCCATTTATTTTTTCTGGACACACACTAATTAATTTTGCAAAAAAGAAAAAATTTTTTAGTNTGGAATTAATACTAGAATTATTACTGTCAATATGACCAACGCATTCTGTATGAGTTAAATGNGCATGGGGATTGAAATATAAATCATTANAATTTAAATCCCCACCTTCGGCAACACTACCAACCCANGNNCCCANTNTAACAGGCTTNTTGTAAGGNANAGATAATCCCCAAGCATTTAAGNTTTTTTTAGAAAATGTNAAAGGNATAGATATATCAATGGGAGAATTTAAATCTACTTTAATTTTTTTATTTCCTAGAAATGAATAGAACTCCATAAAATTATTTATTTAATACAAAATTAAACTAAAAATAAATCTGACGTTATTTTATCACATAAAATCATACCTTCCTCAGTCAAAGAAAATCTATCTTCTGTTGAAAATAACAAATTTAAACTNTCAAAATCATTTATTTTTGACTGTATTTTTACCTGATCTTTTTTAGTTAACATTGAGAATAGTTTTGTCTTTGAAACCCCTTCACTTGTNCGNAANCCCATTAATATCTGTTCATTTATTTTATTTTCATTAGTCAATATTTCTTCTTCGTAAAAAGATAGGCTTCCATCATCAATAGCTTTAATATATTTAATATTATTTTTAATATTCCAATGACGATTTTGCCCGTTGTAAGAATGGGCAGAAGGTCCTANGCCAAGATATTTTTCTCCNCTCCAATAAGAAGAGTTGTGATTTGATTTGAAATTTGGCTTAGCAAAACTTGAAATTTCATAATGAGAGAAATTTTCTGAAATTAAAATTTTTCTCATAAGTAAAAACTGTGATTTAATAATATCATCTGAATCAATTTTCAGACTTCCATCGATCAACATTTTATGAAAAACTGTCTCTTTTTCAATTGTCAAACAATAACATGATAAATGAGAAGGAGATAAATTTATAGCCTGTTCTAATGTTTCTTGCCAAAGTGAGATTGACATATTTGGCAATCCATANATTAAATCTAAACTGAAATTTNTTAAACCNTTTTTTTTAATTAATGANATACATTTAATTATATCATTNTAACTATGAGATCTGTTCATTTTTTTTAATTGATCATCACAAAAAGATTGGACACCAATACTAAATCTATTTATACCCAAATCAACATAATTATTTATTTTTTCTTTAGTCAAATCATTTGGATTAATCTCCACTGTTATTTCAGCATTATTTGAAATNCTAAAATTCTTATAAATNCTANTCAAAATNGATTCNATCTCTTTTTTATTTAAAATAGATGGAGTNCCTCCTCCAAAATATATAGTTTTAACCTCATCTNTACCNANATAATCTCNCCTAAAATAAANTTCTTTATTAATTGATGAAATAAGTTCATTTTTAATTTTNAAAGATGTTGAAAAATGAAAGTCACAATAATAACAAGCTTTTTTACAAAATGGAATATGNATATAAATGCCTGCCAAATTACTTNTTTAAAATAATTCTTATTACTGTTTGTTTATAAGGAATTGATTTAAGAACAAAAATCTTCCCTGAATGATATTCTAAAATAATTCTTTTAGATAAAGAAAGGCCTAANCCCCAGCCGCGTTTTTTGGATGTATACCCTGGCTCAAAAATGTTTTTAAAGTTATACTTTAAAATACCCTTTCCATTATCACAAAAATCAATAATAACATGTTTTTTGTTTGTTTTAACATTGATNNTNATTANCCCNTCTGTTTGTATAGAATCAATTGAGTTTTTTAAAATNTTTTCTGTCACCCAGCTAAATAATTCAACACAAATATAAGCTCCAAAATGAAGTTCATTATTATAATNCAATTTAAACTGGATATTTTTTGAAGCTCTTTTTTTTATATAATCAATAGTNTTTTTTAAAACCTCGATTAAGTNTACTAATTCTGGTGTAGGTTNTGACCCAATTTTTGAAAAACGATTAGCAATTTGTTTTAATCTATNCGTATCTTTTTCAATTTCATTTAAAATTTTACTATCTATTCCTTTTTCTTTAAAATAATCTTTCCAGCCAATTAAGGAAGATAATGGGGTGCCTATTTGATGAGCTGTTTCCTTTGCCATACCTACCCATAACTTGTTTTGAGTAGATTTTTGTGAGTAATAAAATATATAATAAGCACATAAAAATAAAAATAGGCTAATGATGAATATAACAATCGGGAGATATTTTAATTTATTAGAGGAACTATTATAGCTTAAATTAATTTCTTTTATTGAGCTAGATAATATTTTACTTTCATCAAACATTTTATCAATTGCATCTAAAACTTCAGAGTCTTTATAATAAATATAATTTACAGCTTGAATTATTTTTATTTTTCCTTCATTATCCAAAATAAAATTATTTTGACCGTCTTTTTGTACTATTGGA
Source organism: Flavobacteriales bacterium (assembly GCA_002715445.1). Taxonomy (GTDB): domain Bacteria; phylum Bacteroidota; class Bacteroidia; order Flavobacteriales; family TMED113; genus TMED113. The sequence continues at coordinate 21,522 of PAZG01000034.1, forward strand.
ACATCTATTTTGATAGGGTCATTTTGAGATTTCATTATAAAAATTAAACTGTCTAAATATTCTTTATCTGAGCTTAATCTGTGAGTATTTTTAAAATTTGATGAGGCCGTGGAAAAGCCCTCATCTTCAGACAAAACTATCGCTTGAATATCATCGCCAGTTTTAGCAATAATGTCTATAAGTATGGCTTTTTGCTCATCACTTATTTCAGGTTTAAAAAGTTTTTCAATTGCATCTGCCCAAACTTCAACTTGAAACCTTTCTTTAGATTGCATATCTCTAATTATCTCTAATTGTAATTTTTCTTGCTGTTCTAACTTTTGTATATCCTTTAACAATGATTTTGAATTATTATTCATATCAATGATATATTGATATGTTAAAATTAGCGTGACAACAGCTAATAAAAACATTAACACTATAACAATTCTATTGAGTATTTTTTTATTAATCACTTATTTACTCATATTTAATATAGCAATCTCGTTACTAGTTAATTTCCTCCAAGCCCCCCTCTTTAATTTTTTTTTTGTTAATGGGCCTAATAAAACCCTATCTAGTTTAAGCACTTTATATCCAAAAAACAAAAAAATTCTTCTAATTAATCGATTCCTTCCCGAATGGATTTTTAAACCAATTTCATTTCCTAAACTACCAGATATTATACTTATTTCATCCACTTTAATAAAACCGTCATCTAAATTAATTCCTGATTTTATTTTATTTAAATGCTCTGAAGAAATGTTTTTATCTAATACAACATGATATACTTTATTAATATTATATTTTGGGTGTGTTATTTTTTGAGTCAAAGCGCCATCATTAGTTAATAATAGCAATCCAGTAGTATCCTTATCTAATCTCCCCACCGGACAAAGCCTCTCATTAAAAGCATTATTAATTAAAGACATAACAGTTGGCCTCCCTCTATTATCACTCATTGTTGTAATATATCCTTTAGGTTTATTTAACAATATGTATTTAAAAGTTTGTATGCTTAATATTTTATTTTCATACTTAACAACATCCTTTTCCGACACTTTTGTACTTAAATCTTTTATGAGTTTACCATTAACAAAAATTTTACCAGATAAAATTAATTTTTCAGCAGACCTTCTTGAACAAACTCCAGATTTTGCAATAAATTGATTTAATCTATACATAATGATTTATTTGTATTCTAATTTAACTTCATTGCCCACCTTAAAGAAAACTTTCTTTTGAAAAAAAATAGGCAAATTGTTTTTAACATGTCCAGAGGGGAAATTAAAACAAACTGGAAAACTATAACCCTTTACTTGAGCGTTGATCAATTCTTCAAAAGTATACCCAAATTTTGGTTTATTATCAGAAATTCTAGTAAACTGACCTACAATTAGTCCACTTAATTTACTGAAAACATTAGCTCTTTTTAAAGAAAATAACATTCTGTCTATTGAATACATATATTCATCTACATCTTCAATAAACAATATTTTATTTTCTAAACTGGGAAATGATTTAGATCCTAGTAAACTACATAAAATAGATAGATTTCCTCCAATTATTTGAGACTCAACCTCTCCCTCTCTATTTAAATTATGAGATGATATTTTAATTACTTTATGCTTCCCTTTTAATCCTGAAAACAACATTGATAGAGAAGTCTTTGAAGATTCTTGAAAATTGAAAATCATTGGCCCGTGAACAACTGGCACTTGATGATGTACATTTAAGTGAGATATAAACGTAGTTACATCACTAAAGCCTATCAGCCATTTAGGATAATTAAAAAAATTATCAAAATTTAAACTATCTATTATTCTTACAGATCCGTATCCTCCTCGTGCAAAAAAAATAGCTTTTAATTTTCTATTATCTAATAAGTTTTGAAAGTGATTAATTCGATCTAAATCTGATCCAGAAAACATGCCATTTCTTTGTAAATAACTATCATTAATATTTAGAACATTAAAACCTTGTTCCTTAAAATATTTAACAGCAAATTGACACATTTCCTTATTTAAGTACTTAGCGATAAAAGCAATTGCAACTAAATCACCCTCTTTTAAATATTCTATATCAATTTTCTTTTTCATTTAGAAGGCTTTGTCTATTTTTATACAATATACAAAACTATAGTTTGGAACAATATATTGTAACAGCAGCACTTCCCTACGCAAACGGACCTATACATATTGGTCATATTGCAGGCGCATACTTACCAGCTGATATTTACGCTCGCTATCTAAAATTATTAAAAAAAGATGTAGTATTCATTTGTGGATCAGATGAACACGGAGCCGCTATTACATTACGTGCGAAAAAAGATAAAAAAGAACCTAAAGATATTATTGATTTTTACCATGAATTAAATAAAAAATCATTTAAAGACTTAAATATAAATTTTGATGAATTTGACAGAACATCTTCTAAAGAACATCATGAAAATGCTCGTAATTTCTTTCATAAACTACATTCAAAAAAAGTTTTTATAGAAAAAGAAACTGAACAATTTTTTGATAAAGAAAATAATCAATTTTTAGCTGATAGGTATATAACTGGAACATGTCCACATTGTAATTATAATCATGCATATGGAGATCAATGTGAATCTTGTGGCTCTACTTTAAGCCCCACTGAACTAATTAATCCTAAATCAACTATAAGCGGTAATTCACCTATACTAAAAAAAACATCTCATTGGTATCTTCCAATGCAAAAACATGAAGAGTGGTTAAAAGAGTGGATAGAAAAGGGTATTCTAAATGGCAAAAAACATCATAATCACAAAGACTGGAAAAGTCAAGTAATAGGCCAATGTAAATCGTGGCTGAAAGCAGGACTTAGGGAAAGGGCTATGACTAGAGATCTTGATTGGGGTGTTAAAGTTCCATTAGAAAATACAGAAGGAAAAGTATTATATGTATGGTTAGACGCTCCAATAGGATATATTTCTGCAACAAAAAAATGGGGAAAAAAAAATAACAGAAATTGGGAAGATTATTGGAAAAATAATAATACCAAATTAATTAATTTTATCGGAAAAGATAATATTGTTTTTCATTGCATTATATTTCCAATCATTTTAAAAGAACATGGTGAGTATATTTTACCTACAAATGTTCCTTCTAATGAATTTCTAAATTTGGAGGGTAAAAAAATATCTACTTCTAGAAATCATGCAATTTGGGTTCATGAGTACCTCAATAGCTTTCCTGAAAAAGTTGACGTACTTAGATACGTTCTATGCTCCATTGCACCTGAAAATAAAGATTCCGATTTTACATGGAAAGACTTTCAAGCAAGAAACAATAACGAATTAGTAGCAATTTTTGGGAACTTTGTTAATCGAGTTTTGGTTTTAATTAATAAATACTGGGATGGAATTGTTCCCCCAATTAATGATTCAAATATTGAGGAAGATATTATAATTAAACAGATGAATTTATATGCTAACAAAATTGGTCAAAAAATTGAAAAATATAAATTCAGAGATGGGCTTTTTGAACTTATCAATTTAGCTAGATTGGGAAATAAATATTTAGCAGAAAATGAACCATGGAAACTTTTTAAATCGGATCCTCACAAAACTGAAACAATATTAAACATATGTGTGCAAATCGTATTTAAATTAGCAGTGTTATCCCAACCTTTTTTGCCTAATACTTCTAAAAAATTAAGTGAATTGTTAAATTGTGAATTAACAAGCTGGGAAAGTATAAGTAAAACACAACATATTAAAGAAGGTCACAAATTAAACAAGCCTCAACATCTATTTGAACAAATTAGCGATGAAATAATAAATCAAGAAATAGAAAAACTAAATAGTCAATTATAAACAAGCCCTATACTTTGACTCAACAACTGACCAATTGACAATATTCCAAAAGGCATCAATATAATCTGCGCGTCTATTTTGATAATGTAAATAGTAAGAATGCTCCCAAACATCAAGACCTAAAATAGGAGTTCCTCCACATTCTGATTGCATCAAAGGATTGTCTTGATTAGCCGTAGAACATATACTTAATTTACCATTATTAAAACACATCCATGCCCAGCCAGATCCAAATCTTGTAGCTGCTGCTTTGGAAAAAATTTGTTTCATTTCATCAAAACTACCAAAAGAATTATTGATGACAGATAAAAATTCTTCTGAAATAGGTGCTGGGTTTGGGCTTAACACTTCCCAAAAAAGACAATGATTATAGTAACCTCCTCCATTATTTCTAATTGCACTGGATAAATTACTACTTTTTAATATTGTTTCTATTGATTGCCCTTCAAATGCACTCCCTTTTATAGCATTGTTTAAATTATTTGTATAGCCTGCGTGGTGTTTACTATGGTGAATTTCCATTGTTTTTGCATCAAAATGAGGCTCTAAAGCATCATAAGAAAAAGATAGTTCTGGTAATATAAACGTCATAACTCTGAATTTAATAAATTAATAGATTTTAAATAAGCACTGTCATTATTATTCACAAAATAAACAAATTCTTTTGTAGATAAAAAATTACGAGCAGTCAAAACTTCTAATTGAAGATAAATTTCATCTTTTTCTATATTTGAAAAATTATCATACTCATCAAGATCGCTTGAAATCATACTAATTAAATTATTTTTATTATCAATAATTAAGTTTTCAAAACCTTCTTTTGTACTAGAATATCTTGCTCTATTTAAATCAATAAATTGAAATGTTAGCTCATCTATTTTGTCTAAATTCTCTGTGAAAAATGAAGAAACAGAATTTGACATAAATTCTGGCTGAATAAAATAATCAGGATAAATACCTCCTCCACCAAATACCGTATCGCCATCCAAAGTTTTAAAAATTTTTGTTGAATCAATATTATTTAAAAAATAATCTTCATAATTAGAAGTGTCATAACTATAATTATAGTCATTTTCCATTTCTTTTTGTATACATCTTCCCGAGGGTGTAAAATACCTTGCAACAGTAAGTCGTAAAACCGAACCATCACCCAATGAAAACTCTTCACCAACTAAACCTTTGCCAAAGCTAGGTCTTCCAACAATTTCTCCTCTTCCATTATCTTGGATTGCGCCAGCTAAAATTTCACTTGCAGAAGCTGAACCTTCATCAATAATTACAACTAGGGGAAAATTAGATAACTGACCATTATAATTTGACTTATATATAATTTCATTTCTATATTGACCTTTAACGCTAACTATACCTAATCCTTTTTCTAATAACTCCTCTGTAATTGCAACTGCCTGATCTAAATAACCGCCTGTATTTCCTCTTAAATCTAGTATAAGTTTTTCTGCCCCCTTATTTATCAAGTTATTAGTGTGGTCTATAAATTCACTATAAGTTGTTGATGAAAATTTATCAATTTTAATGTATCCAATGTTTGGATTTATAAAGTAACTTGATGAAATACTATGTAGTGGAATCTCTCCGCGATTCAAACTTATTTCTTTTATTTCTTTACTAGAATTTAAAATAGTAAGCTTAACATTTGTCCCTTTATCGCCCCTTAACGTATTTAATACTAATTCATTTTTAATATTTGGACCTGTAATTTCTTTTCCATCTACATGAGTAATTCTATCTCCAGCCAAAAGGGGTGTTGATTGGGCGGGCCCATCTGGTAATACCCTCACCACAACAATAGTGTCCTTAAAAAGACTAAATTGAATGCCTATTCCATAAAAATTGCCGGACATTTCTTCAGATTGACGCAGATGATCTTGGTAAGGAATATATGTTGTGTGAAAATCAACATTATTTAACATTGTTTCAAGCATTGAGTTCAATAATTCGGCAGTATCAACAGGCTCATAATATGTATCTAAAATTAGATTATACATATCTTCGATTTTTTGAAATGTTAAAATGTTTTCGTTAGATTTTTGATCTTTATCTATAGAAAAAAATAAAATACCCTGTTGCAATAAAAATAATAATAAAATGCAAAATGAGAATCCGTACAAAAAAGATGGCATGTAATTTTTAAAAGACTTCATTAACAAGGTTTAATCAAATGTACCCAGGGTGGGGCTCGAACCCACACTCTGTTACCAGAACTGGATTTTGAATCCAGCGCGTCTACCAATTCCGCCACCTAGGCAAAGTATAAATATACGAATCTAAATTTTATTTAGAAGTTATTTAGACTTCCATTATTTAATATAATATTTCATTTATTTTTATAAATTTGTTATCCCATACAAAATATATATAATGCTTAATGATGTGAAAATATTTGCTGGAAGGCACTCTAAAGAGCTTGCTAACAAGATAGCTAATTCATATGGAACAGAATTAGGAAAAGTAGTTATATCATCATTCAGTGATGGAGAGTTTCAGCCATCCTTTGAGGAAACAGTTAGGGGAAAAAAAGTTTTTATAATTCAGTCAACACCTCCCCCATTTGATATTCTTCTTGAACTTCTTCTAATGATTGACGCTGCCAAAAGAGCCTCAGCTAAGCAAATTATTGCCGTTGTTCCATATTTTGGAATGGCACGTCAAGACAGAAAAGATAAACCAAGGGTTCCAATTGGAGCAAAATTAATTGCTAATCTAATCAGCTCAGCAGGTGCAACTAGGATTATGACAATGGATTTACATGCAGATCAAATACAAGGTTTTTTTGAAGTTCCAGTTGACCACTTATTTGCATCAACAATATTTATTCCTTATATAAAATCTTTAAAATTAGATAACTTGGTAATTGCGTCTCCAGATATTGGAGGATCTAAAAGAGCAAATGTTTACGCAAAACACTTAAACTGTGAAATGGTTATTTGTTATAAAAAAAGAAAAAAAGCAAATGTAATTGATAGCATGAAAATTATTGGAGATATAAAAAATAAAAATGTTATCCTAATTGATGACATGATGGACACGGGGGGTACCATATGCAAAGCAAGTGAAATGATGATTGGAAGTGGAGCAAAAAGTGTTAGAGCCATTTGTACTCACGCTATATTATCTGGTAACGCTCATGAAAATATAGCAAATTCATCACTTAATGAATTAGTTGTTACAAATAGTTTACCTTTGCAAAAAATAAATAAAAAAATAAAAGTTTTAGATGTTTCTAATTTGTTTGCACAAACTATAAAAAATGTCTGTACAAACGAATCTATTAGTAGTCAATTTATTGTTTAATTAAAAATAAAATATTATGAAATCGGTATCTTTAAATGGAATAGCGAGAGTAAAACTCGGAAAAAGTTTCTCGAAGACTATGCGAAAAAATGGTAATGTGCCTTGTGTAATTTATGGAGGCGCTGAAGAAGCCCCTGTGCACATAGGTATATCAGAAAATGAATTAAGAAAAATCATTTTTACACCAAATGTTTATAAAATAAATATTAGTGTTGAAGATCAATCTTACGAAACAATTATAAGAGACATTCAGTTTCACCCAGTTAATGATAATATTTTACATGTAGACTTTCTTCAAATGCAAGAGAATAAGCCAGTTACAATTTCAATTCCAGTGAAACTCACCGGAAATTCAATTGGTATTCTAAATGGAGGAAAACTTAATCTAGTTATGCGTCAATTAACAGTTAGATGTTTACCGAAAGATTTGCCAGATAATATAGAAATTGATATTACTGCTCTTAAAATCGGACAGTCTGTAAGAATTGAAAGTCTAGACACTGAAAATATTGAATTTTTACATCCTAATTCATTAGTAATTGTCTCAATTAAAACAGCAAGAGCAGCAGTAACAGTAGAAGAAGAAGAGGCGGTCACTGAAGGTGAAGCTGCTGAAGGTGAAGCTGCTGAAGGTGGGGAAAAAGAAAATTCTGATACGTAAATTACAATAAGATGAAAAAACATCTTATTGTGGGTTTAGGTAATGTTGGGGAATCTTATTTATATACTAGACATAATATTGGTTTTGAAATTTTAAATTACTTTGCTCATCAATATGAGCAAAGTTTTTTAGAAAAAAGGTATGGGCATATTTGCAATGTAAAAATCAAAAACCAAAATATATTTCTTTTAAAACCATCAACTTATATGAATCTTAGTGGTAAGGCCATTGGCTATTACCTAAAAGAATTGAAAATACCAATTAATAACTTACTTGTTGTTTCCGATGATCTAGATCTAAATTTTTGTGGCTTAAAATTAAAACCTAAAGGTGGGCATGGAGGACATAATGGCCATAGAAATATAATTGAAATACTAAATACAAGCTCTTATGCCAGACTAAGATTCGGAATTGGAAAAAATTATAGAAGGGGTGAGCAAGTTAATTATGTGTTAAGCAAATGGTCTGAAGAAGAAATGTTTAAAATTAAAGAATTAATTCCTGTTACTCACGACATAATTAAATCATATGTTTTTGAAGGAATTGAAAAAACAATGAATACATTTAACTAAATATTTTGAAATAATNTTTCTTACTATTTTAGAATNNATGCTACTACTTTCTTTAAAAATAAGTTAAGGGCTAAAAGCAAGGCTCGACTATATTCATCATATCATTCATAGACATAATCATAAAAGCCTCTTCTGCATCATTAATATCAGGGTATGCAGTCATAAATTCATCTAATGCACAATCACAATACCCCCAAGGAGCATCGGGATCTAAATTATCCTCACATTCTTCTAAAAAAGCTATTTGTTCGTTCTCTGGCCAATAAAGTTGCTCTGTTTGAAGGCCTAGACGATATAAATCTTGTGTTTCCTNTCCCATACATCCAACAAGCAACATCGCTGCATCTTCTTCATTCATATCATTTTCAATTTGAATATCTGCAATTATATATGAAGTATACATTGCCTCAACTTGCTTACACATACAATTAGCTACTTCATCCATGTCTTCACCTAATGACTCGAACATTTTGTATTCTTGAGGTGNCTCTAACCTCATTCCNNTTAATATATCATCAGCACAGTCTTTAAGATCAGTCTTTGTCCAGTTACCTTTTATAGATTTATCAGACGAATTGGATGANTTTTTTTCTCCACCGCAAGAAATCATAAAAAAAGCAATTAATAGTATAGATAAATATTTCATGATAAATAGAATTTTTATATTTATCAAAAATNCGAGAAAATACTATGAAAATTAACAAAATTATTNCTTTCCTGATTTTAATTAATTCTTTAAACATTTCTTCTCAAGAAACAGAGTATTTAGAAAATGGGAATTTTTTAGATCCTGTTACAATTTATGGTAATTTGCTTAACACTGATAATACTAAAACAGGTAAAAATATAACAATAATTAAATCAAGTGAATTAGACAATTATAACTTTAACTCTATTGATGATTTNCTAAAAATAATTCCTAGTATTGAGTTNCAATCTAGGGGAGGTTTTGGAAGTCAATCCGATATAGTTTTAAGAGGAAGTACATTTAACCAAACATTAGTTCTTNTAGATGGAATGAGNGTAAATGACCCTTTAACTGGGCACTTTAGTATGTATATACCTATAAATATTTCTGATATATATCAAATCGAAATAATTAGAGGAGGGGCGTCATCAATATACGGGCCTGATGCNGTGGGCGGTGTAATAAATATTGTTACAAAAACCTTTACTAATNTTGATAAGGAAAATGAGATTATATTGTCTAATAAATTAGGGCAAAATAATTTAAAAAATAATCATTTATTTATTTCTCGAAATACTAAAAATAAAACATATAATAATAATACGTATAGTACTATTTCTATTAATCAAATAAAATCTGACGGACAAGAACTTTACGATGATATTTATAGTTTTTTTGATCATAATACAATCTCAATCGCAAGTAAATATGAAGCAAGTGATAAATTAAGTTTAGCAATCAGGTCAACATATGATAAAAGGTATTTTAATTCTCAATACTATTATACCCGTAGTTTATATGACCTATCAAATGAAACCGTAGAAAAAATTTGGACGCAAGCAAAATTAAATTATAACATCAACCAAAGTCAAAAGATTGACCTTAATTTTTCGTTCCAATCTGTTGATGATATTTATGTTTTTAATCCAGCATTTCCTAATTATGAAAATCAAACTGACTTACTTCACGGAAGGTTTAGTTATTTAATTAAACTGAAAAAATCCATATTTACATTTGGGTTAGATTGGCAAAAAAGGAAAATGGAAAGTGTAGACAGAGGAAACCATGAAGATAATTACTTTGGAGGATTTGTTAATTATATAACTTCTTTTGGTGATCTTAATTTTAACCCTTCATTCCGGCTAGACTACAATCAACACTATGGCTTACAATTTTGCCCACAATTTGACATTAATTACAACAATGAAGCTATAAATGTTAGGGCTAGCGCAGGGAGAACAATTAGATCAGCTGATTTTACAGAAAGATTTTATAATAATAATTATAATGGAACTCTTTCTTCAGGCAGAAATGTTGGAAATCCAAAATTAAATGCAGAAAAAACTTTAAACTATGAAATNGGGATAGACTATATTAAAAATAAGTTTGTAAAAATTAATAATACTNTTTTTTACCGAAACTCGTCTGANTTAATCGACTGGGTTTTAACACCATCTCAAAATATTCCAATTAATATTGACCTAATTGAAAATGAAACATACTTTTTNGCTCAAAATATAAGNGAATTATTTACTTTAGGAATGGAGTCAGAATTGTGGTTTCACTTACTTAATAAAAAAAATCTTAAACTTTTTGGCTCAATTGGATACTTAAAAATTCTTCAAGCAGGAAACTCTGACGAATTATTTAACGATAATGAAAGTTTAATTATGTCAAAATATTTAGCAAATAATTCNGGTGATAAATTTAACTATAACATAACATTCCAGTATAAAAAACTAATGCTAAATTTCAGTGGAATATATAAAGCAAGAGACAAAGAAGTTGATTTGTCGCTCGGGCAAACTTTAGAAGAAGATTATTTTGTGCATAATTCAAAAGTCTCTTTTTTGCTATCAAAAAATATATCCACAAGCATAGAGATAATGAATATATTTAACAAAAATTATTCCGATTTCATGGGTGCAATTATGCCGAAAAGATGGCTAATTTTTGGCTTCGAATGTAAAATTTAATTTATGAGAAAAATCTTTATTCTAATTTTATTTCCACTNATATCTCTAGCCCAAAATTATAATGGGCCTGAAAGTATAGAGTATCACGATTCTACAGGAAGTTATTTTATTTCAAATTCAAATAACGGACAAATACTGGAATTAGATGTTAATNATGAANTATCAATATTTGCTTTAAACCTTGGAAGCGGACCTCATGGGTTAGAAATTGTTAATAATATTTTATATGTATGCAGTGGAGGGCGGTTGAAGGGGTATAACATAAATGATGGGTCCCAAGTTTTAAATTACAATATAAATGGAACTTTCTTAAATGGCATAACTCATAAAGAAAACACCTTATTTATTACTGACTTTTCTGATAGGAAGCTGTTTTCTTTTAATATAGAAACAGAATCTCATGAAGAAGTCATTTCGTTTAATAAAAATCCAAATGGAACTTATTGGGATGAGGTTAATAATCAACTTTTAGTAGTATTTTGGGGTAATAACGCCCCTATATATACTATAGATTATTTGAGCCAAAACTATAGTACTATTCTAAATACCGGCTTAGGCAATCTAGATGGCATTACCATGGATCAATGNGGTAATTTTTATATTTCAGCATGGAGCTCAAACTCTATCCATAAGTACAACAATGATTTTTCAGAAACCGAAGTTGTTGCTACAAACTTAAGCTACCCTGCNGATATTTGTTTCAACCAAAATGANAATATTTTAGCAGTNCCAAATTCAGGNAATAATTCAATTAGCTTAATTCAAAACCCATGTAATGAAGANACTGAAATAAACGAAAATAATTATGANAGNNAAATTGTAAGCAGTACTAATATTCTTGGANAGNTTTTTTTAGGCAAAGGNTTTAAAATCGAAATTTATGATGATGGCTCTACAGAAAAAAAATATATCTTAAATAAATAATTAGATTTTGTTACGCTTGTGCTGTAATTTTTCTAATTTCATTTTTCTCCAAAATATTTTTTTATCATCACCCTGATCTTCAGCTCTGTGAATTTTTTTATTTAATTTATTTATTTTTTTACTCAAATAAGANTTATCAATTCTTTTCATATATTAAATTTATAAAAATTTATTTTTTTNTATCTTATNTTATAAACGCTTTTAAATTAATATTATTTTGATTGTACAATGAAAACAATTACTTACTTTTTCTTTTTGTTATTATTCACCGGATGTGCAAAAAAGTTATATCTTAATTGTGATTCTGATAACTTATTTAAAACAAAATCCGTGAATAAAAATAAATACAAGTACAGCCAAAGAACTATTCACACCAAGTTTTCAAAAGAAATATTTGATAAAATAACTAATAAAAAAGGTGTTTACTATAAAGAAATTTTAGGGAAATATTTTTATTGTAATATTTGTTTTAACAGCGATGAAAACTATATAATAACATATACTGGAAAAGTTGTTAAATTAGGAGAAATTAGTGACCCCTCTATGTTGGCTGAATACATAATTTCTAGACTAAGTAAAATGGAATTAGGAGCTAAAGAATATGAAAATTACATTAAAAAAAATAAGCATTTACTTAAATGAATTACATTCTATTAAATATAATAATTAACTCTATTTTGGTCGGCGTAATTCTAATGACTCAGTTTATTAATTACCCTCTTTTTAAATCAATAAAATCTGATTTCACGAATTATCATAAAAAATACACAGAAAGAATGGGATATGTTGTAGCGCCATTAATGGTAATTGAATTAATATTGGTTACATATATTATTCTACACCACAAAGAAAATTTATTTGTAATTTTTATTTTTCTTTTAACAATTATTATTTGGGCCAGCACGTTCTTTATTCAAGTTCCTATTCATAATACATTATCTAAAAAAAAAGAAAAAAATAAAATTATTAAACTAAATACATCGAACTATATTAGGACAATATGCTGGATTTTAAAACTTATTATATCAATACATTTTT
>PAZG01000035.1 GCA_002715445.1 Flavobacteriales bacterium
AAGGTCTTTTTCCGAATATCTTTTTGAAACAGTGCTCATTTTATTTTGATAAAGTTAAAGCAATATACACTTTATATCCGCTAATTTCAACCTCAGAACTATTATTTCTTTTACTTTTCTCAAAAACCAAATTATTAGTTAAGGTTTCTTTACAAACATAACTTTTGTGGTTTTCAAGATATTTTAAAAAATCANTATTTCCAAAAACAAAAACATCAACNANGTCAGTTACATTAAAACCCAAAGACTTTCTCANGTTTTGAACNCGNTTTATAAACTCCCGGCTAANACCNTCNCCNAACANNNTTTCNTCTATTTTTGTGTCAATCGCAACAAGCGCGTCTTTATTTTCNGCAACAGACCAACCNACNCTAGCTTTAGATTTAATTAACAAATCNTCTTCACCAAGCANGANTTTTTGCCCACCAACCAAAATCTCTATTTTTTTTTGATTTTCAAAAACACTAACCTGATCTGCTGGAAGAGCGTAGACAATAGTTTTTATTTCTTTAATTAATTTACCATGCTTTTTACCCAAAACAGGATAGTTTAGTTCTAAACTTTTTTTAACAAGAGCGGAGTTGTTTTCTATAATTTTAACATTTTTAACATTAAGCTCAGAAAGGATTAATTTAGAAAAAGAAGAAATTGAACTTTTAAGAGAGCTGTTTTTAACAACAACAGAAACACTGCTAATTGGTTGTCGAACACGGATTTTTTCTTTTTTTCTCAAAGAGAGGCCCAAAGAAACAACAGACCGAACAACACCCATCTCGTCCTCTAACTGAGAGTTAATCAACTCTTTGTTTGCANCAGGAAACGAACAAAGATGAACAGACTTTTCCCCCGTTAAATCTCTATATAAATGATCCATATAAAAAGGAGCGATAGGTGAGGACATTTTACTTACAACACAAAGGCATTGGTGTAATATTTCAAACCCTAAAAGCTTGTCTTCATCTAAAGTGTTTTTCCAAAAACGCCTTCGACATAAACGAACATACCAATTACTCAGCTTATCTAAAACAAACGACTGAATATCTCTTGTTACCCTTGTTGCGTCAAAATTATCATAAGCCGAAGCAACCCTTAAAATTAAAGAGTTTAACTCTGATAAAATCCACCGATCTAAAACNGATGAGGCCTGAATTCTTGTAGTTGAATTACTAGTGTTAAACTTATCAATATTTGCGTATAAAGCAAAAAACGAATATGTGTTAAAAAGGGTTCCAAAAAAACGCCTAGAAACATCTTCTATTCCCGACACATCAAACTTTAGGTTTTCCCAAGGATTAGAGTTAGAAACCATATACCAACGAACAGGGTCTGCGCCATATTTTTCAATTAACTTAAATGGGTCAATTACATTACCAATTCTTTTTGACATTTTTTGACCCTCTTTGTCTAAAACCAATCCGTTTGATATTACATTTTTAAAGGCAACACTATTAAAACACATTGTTGATATCGCATGTAGTGTAAAAAACCAACCTCTAGTTTGGTCAACCCCCTCGGCAATAAAATCAGCAGGAAAACCTAATCCACCCTCAATAATTTCTTTGTTTTCAAATGGGTAATGAACCTGCGCGTAAGGCATTGCGCCCGAGTCAAACCACACATCAATCACATCGGGCTCTTTGTACATTTTTTTTCCAGAATCAGAACACAATATGATGTCATCAACAACGTTTTTATGTAAATCAATTTTATTATAGTTTTCAATAGAAAAATCATCTACAATAAAACCCTCAAAGGGGTTAGTGGACATAAAGCCCGCTTTAATAGATTTTTCGCAGAGTGAATAAAGCTCTTTAACAGACCCAACACAAACAACCTCTTCGCCGTTTTCGGTTTTCCAAATAGGTAGTGGCGTTCCCCAAAAACGAGAACGAGAAAGATTCCAATCGTTTAGATTTTTTAGCCAATTTTTAAAACGACCCTCACCAGTAGAAGGGGGTTGCCAATTAATAGTTTCATTTAAATTCACCAAATCTTTTTTGTGGCTTGTGGTTTTTATAAACCAAGAACTTAATGGATAATAAAGTATAGGTTTATCAGTCCTCCAACAGTGGGGATAGTTGTGTTCATACTTTTCAACCCTAAAAGCCCTCCCTTCTTTTTTCATCATCACCGCTATTTCCACATCTAATGGTTTATTTTCTTCGTTAGGATCCAGCTCTTTTTTTACAAAACGACCCCCAAATTTTTTCATTGATTTAATATATCGCCCCCTTTCATCTACAATAGGTACCAGCTCACCATCTTCGTTCATAACAACCATTGCTGGAACACCATTTTCATCAGCCACCCTCTTGTCATCAGCCCCAAAAGTTGGAGCCATGTGTACAATACCTGTGCCATCTTCAGTGTTTACAAAATCTCCGGACACAACAACAAACGCATTTTTTACCCCATCATGAGGAAGGCAAAGATTTAAAAGTTGTTTATACCTTAAACCTATTAAATCTTTACCTTGAAAACTTTGAATAATGGAATACTTAATGTTTTTAGGATCAAAAACCTCAGAGCCCAAATCTTCAGTAATACAATCTTTTTTAAAATAATAAGAAACACGATCTTTCGCACAAATTACAGCAATCTTATTTCCCAAATAAGGGTTAAAAGTTTCAATTAATAAATATTCAATTTTTTCACCAACAGCTAAGGCGGTGTTTGCGGGTAGCGTCCATGGGGTTGTTGTCCAGGCTAAAAAATTGACAGGAAGGGTTGTTTTAAAGCGAGCGTCTTCATTTTGAGTTATTTCAAAAAGAGAAACGATAGACGTGTCTTTTACTGAGCGATAGCATCCAGGTAAATTTAATTCGTGCGAACTTAAACCCGTTCCGGCGGCAGGGGAATAAGGCTGTATGGTGTAACCTTTGTACAACAAATCTTTTTTAAAAAGAGTTTTTATTAAACTCCAAACGGACTCTATATATTTAGGTTCGTATGTTATATAAGGGTTTTCCATATCAACCCAATAGCCCATTTTTTTTGTTAAATCATTCCAAACATCAGTATAAACCAACACACTCTCTTTACAAGCTTTATTATAATCTTCTACAGAAATTTTTTTACCAATATCCTCTTTCGTTATTTCTAACTTCTTTTCAACAGCTAGCTCAACCGGTAAACCGTGTGTATCCCAACCAGCTTTTCTTTTAACATGGAAACCACATAAAGACTTGTATCTACAAAACAAGTCTTTAATAGTTCTTCCCATAACATGGTGAATACCAGGCAAGCCGTTTGCAGACGGTGGCCCTTCATAAAAAACGAAAGGCTTGTTATTTTTATTTAAATCAAGAGACTTTTCAAAAACCCCTTCCCTTTCCCAGGAATCTAAGACTTTAGACTGAATTTTATTTAAATCAAGCTTTTTATGTTCTTTGTATAAACTCATTATGTTGTTGCAATTACTTTTAATTCTATCGCGATAGGCGTTGGCAAACAATTTATTTCTACCGTTGTTCTACAAGGAAAGCAAGATTCAAAATATTTTTTATATACCAAATTAAACTTTTTAAAATCTTTTTTCATGTTTGTTAAAAAAACAGTTACATCTACTATGTTCTCCCAAGAGGAACCAGACTCTTCTAAAACATACCGAATATTTTCAAAAACAGCAACACACTGCTTTTCAATATCATAATTAACAACCTCACCCGCACTGTTTAGTGTAACACCAGGGATGCTATTGTCTTTAATAGACCTAGGCCCAACACCAGAAAGAAATAAAAAATCACCCACTTTTTTAGCGTGTGGGTAAAAACCAACAGGCTTAGGCGCCCGCGTGCTGTTAAAATCAACCTTTTTCATAATATTTAAATTTTAATACAAATGTTTTTGGGTTCAGTAAAAAACCTCAAAGAACCAAAACCGCCCTCACGACCAACCCCCGAATCTTTCATTCCCCCAAAAGGAATTCTTAAATCGCGCAGCAACCAAGTGTTTACCCAAATAACCCCAGAGTTTATTTTTGCCGAAACTCGATGGGCTTTAGACAGGTTTTCTGTAAACAAGCTAGCTGACAAACCATACTTGGTTGAATTAGCCATTTTAATAACATCTTTTTCGTTTTCGAAGGGAATAATTGAAACCACAGGACCAAACACCTCTTCTTGATTTAACCTACAAAGGTAATCTAAACCAGAAATTACAGTTGGAGAAATATAGTAACCACCCTTTAACTTACCTTTTAAAAAAACTTGTTTACCACCACACAAAACCTTTCCGCCTTCTTTTTTTGCCACATCAATATAATACAAAATCTTTTCCATGTGATCTTTTGACACAACGGCACCTAAAAAAGTGTTTTTACTTGAGGGGTTGCCAACCACAAGTTTTTTAACCTCTTTTACAAAAGCAGATTTAAACCGTGAGTATAAATTTTTTTCTACAAAAATCCTTGACCCACATAAGCAAATTTGACCCTGGTTTAAAAAGGCGGAGCGCACAGAAGTTTCAACCGCTTTATCAAAATCACAATCCGAAAAAATTATAGTAGGGTTTTTACCACCCAGCTCTAAAGAAACCTTCTTGAAGTTATTAGCACACAGGGTGTTAATTTTTTTACCAGTTTCTGTTCCCCCAGTAAACGAAATTACAGGAACGTCTCTGTGTTTAACAATCTCTTCACCAATCCCGGCGCCCCTTCCATGAACTATATTTATAACACCAGGAGGAACACCGGCTTTTATACAAATCTTGCTAAACAAATAGGCTGTGTATGGAGTGATTTCAGAGGGTTTTGCTATAACAACATTTCCAGCCGCAAGTGCGGGCGCAATTTTCCATGTTAGTAAATATAAAGGGAGGTTCCATGGTGAAATACAACCCACGACACCAATAGGCTCCCTTAAAGTATAGTTTATTGCTTTCCCATCCATTGTGTGTACTTTGGAATCAAAATGTAATGAGGCTGTAGCAAAAAATCTAATATTTTCAGCACAACGCGGTATATCCATTTGTTTTGTTAGCCATAAGGGCTTTCCGTTGTCAACGCTTTCCGCTATTGCTAGTTTAGTATTGTTTTTTTCTAACTCATTGGCCAGGTTCATTAAAACATCGTATCTATATTTTTTACTTTTTTTAGACCAAGAAATAAAGGATTTTTTTGCAGCAGTTAGTGCTAACAAAAAGTCATCCTTGTTGCTGTCCGGGGTAAGAGAATAGACCTTTCCTGTAGAGGGGTTGAAGTTATCTAAATAATTACGACTCTTTGTCGAAGTTAATTTACCACCAATATAATTTTTAATTTTCTCCATTATTTTTAATTATAAAGAAACGGTTCTGCCACCATCAACAGGAAGGTTTATACCGTTTATATAAGATGCTTTTGGAGAAGATAAAAACAAAACAGCATTAGTAATATCAGACACATCACCAAACCTTCCAACAGGAATTGTTTGAAGAGCTTTTTTTTCAACATCTTCAACCGAAATTTTTTCTTTTATAGATTTATTTTTAAATAAAGAATTTAATCGATCTGTTTTTGTAAAACCGGGCAAAACATTATTTACAGTTATTCCAAAACAACCCGCTTCATTTGCTAAGGTTTTGCCCCAATTTGCCATAGCACCCCTAATAGTGTTTGAGACCCCAAGATTTGAAATAGGCGCCTTAACAGATGTTGATATTATATTAATTATTCTACCAAAGTTGTTTTTTTTCATTCCNGGTAAAACAAGCTGTGTTATAATTTGGCTACAAATTATATGCATATTAAAACCCTTTAAAAATTCAGANGGCTCAGCCATTTCAATAGGCCCCGCGCTGGGCCCNCCTGTATTGTTAATTAANATATCAACACNNACNCCCCNTGAATCAAGCAACGGGGTTAATTTTTTTTTCAAACTATCTGGCTCNCTAAAATCAACACATATATATGTGTGTTTTTCTTTATTATGTAACGATTCTGTTGTTGACTTTAAAGCCCCTTCGTTTCGGGCTATTAAAATTAAATTAACATTGTTTTTTGCAAACTCACGGGCTATTCCTAAACCTATACCNTGAGTACAACCACAAACAATAGCGGTTTTGTTGTTAAGTTCTAAATCCATAATATCTCAAATATAGCATAAAAAAAAATCGTAAATTTGTAATACACCTATAAATTTAAAGANATGAAACTATTACCCCCATTTAACTTAAAGAATTGGATAGAAAACAACAGGCATTTATTAAAACCTCCAGTTGGAAACAAAAATCTATATGTAGAATCAGGTGACTTTATTGTTATGATTGTTGCGGGCCCAAATGCCAGAAAAGATTATCATTACAATGAAACAGAGGAGCTTTTTTATCAAATAGAGGGGGATATTGTTGTAAAAACGCAACAAAACAACAAAATGGTTGAGGTAAAGATTAAAGAAGGGGAGATGTTTTTGCTACCAGCAAAGGTTCCGCATTCCCCCATTAGGCCCGAAGGATCAATAGGCCTGGTGATAGAAAGAAAAAGAACAAAAAATGATAAAGATGGTTTAATGTGGTTTTCTGACACTGAAAACGCCTTATTATATGAGGAGTATTTTCATTTAACAAACATTGAAAAAGACTTTCTTCCCGTTTTTAAAAGGTTTTATCAAAGCGAAAAATTGAGAACCTGTCCAATTTCAGGTGAAATAATGGAAGCAGATGAAAGATATATTTAGATGGGTAAATTAATTTAATGAAAAACACGAATTCTTCTCAAAAGATTTAATTAAATTAACAAACCCAACAAACTATTTTATGAGAATAAATGGACACGGCCACATTCTACCCGAACCACANCAGGTTCCCNGGTTTATGAAAGAAAAAAAACTTTTTTGGATTGATGAAGATAAAAAGTTTATGAGGCAAGGTGACTGGTCAAGGCCGATTAACAACTCCAGTTTTTTTGTTAATGAAAAAATAAAGTGGATGGAAGAACACAATATAGATCATGGCGTTATGTTGTGTTTATCTCAATTATATTGTAATGGTTGGAAAAAACAAGATTGTGAGGANGGTATAAGGTTTCAAAATGACTTTAACAGCTCTATCCAAAAGCTTTATCCAAAAAAGTTTACATGTGGTTTTGTGGTTCAACCAAAATACATTGACCAGGCTCTTAAAGAAATTGACAGGTGTGTAAACGAATTGGGTTTAAAATTACTTTGTTTGCCAACACACTTTTTAAACAATCAAGAAAACTGGGTTTCTGTTGCAGAAGACGAAGTTGACCCCATCTTTGAGCTAGCTAATAAGTACGGTTTGGCACTTCAAATTCACCCTTATGATGGTGAAAAAATGATTGCTTTAAAAAACAAGTATTGGAGGTTTCATTTGGTTTGGATGATGGCTCAATGTGCNGACACNCTTCATGTNTTNACNCTAAGAAANCTTCCTGAAAAATTCCCAAANATAAGNACNTGTTTTGCTCANGGCGGGATGCTTNGNATTGCTAATTANGGAAGAAGAATNCAGGGNTTTGATGGNAGGCCAGATCTTTTCAAAGANCTACAAGACCCNAGAAAAACACTTGGNCANAAAAANATTTTTTTCGACACCTTAGTACANGACACACATACTTTAGACNTACTTAAAAAAGCGAGTTGGGCCNAGTCAAATAATTATGGGNNTAGANGACCCNTATCCNTTAGGAGAGNTTNNTGGCGTNGGGACATCNTACCCAGGAAGAGTTGTTGATTATGCCCTAGAAATAGGNGTTTTAAATAAAAATGAAGTACGTAATATTTGGCACAAAAACGTCCTCGATTGGTTGGGAAAAAAACAAGATTGTGATTAAAAAAATATACTTTTGTAATACATAAATAAACATGAGCGATTCAATTAAACATGAGTGTGGAATAGCCATTCTTAGGCTTTTAAAGCCAATAGATTTTTATTATAAAAAGTATGGAACTAACCTATACGGCCTNAATAAAATGTTTTTAATGATGCAAAAACAGGTTAATAGAGGTCAAGATGGCTCGGGTCTTGTTACATTAAAATTTGATGTTCCACCAGGTGAGCAATATATATTTAGAAAAAGGTCCGTGGAAAAAAACTCTATAGAAGACATTTTCCAACATATTCAGAATGAGTATCTGGCATTAAAAAACAAAGATGGTTTTAACGAAACAAAATGGTTAAAACACAACTTTCCTTATTTAGGAGAGTTTTACATGGGCCACTTAAGATATGGAACATATGGAAAAAATAATATACAAATGTGTCANCCTGTTGTTAGAAAAAATAATTGGAAAACAAAAAATTTAGCAGTTGCAGGAAACTTTAATCTAACAAATGTTGACGAGTTATTAAATCAATTAGTTGGTTTTGGTCAATCACCAAATCAAAAAACAGATACCGTAACAATTNTGGAAAAAATAGGCCATTTCACCGAAGAGGAAAACAATAAACTATATTATAAATATAAAAAACAAGGTCATTCCAAGAAAAAAATATCCANATTAATTGAAAAAAACATAGACATCAAATCTATCTTAAAACAATCTTCAAAAAAATGGGATGGTGGCTATGTTATCTCTGGTGTTTGGGGACATGGTGATGCTTTTGTTTTAAGGGACCCCAATGGAATACGCCCAGTTTTTTATTATCAGGATGATGAGGTTGTGGTGGCCACATCTGAAAGACCGGTTATACAAACCGCCTTTAATGCCCCTATCGAAAAAATTAAACAAATAACAAGGGGCTCAGCTTTAATCATTAAAAAAAACGGAAAGGTTTTTGAGGAAGAAGTTTTAAAGAAAAAGAGAAACAAAGGCTGTTCTTTTGAAAGAATTTATTTTTCTAGGGGAAATGATGCGGATATTTACCAGGAAAGAAAAAAACTAGGGAATCAACTAAAAGAAAGGGTGTTAAAATCCATTGATAAAGATGTAAAAAACACAGTTTTTTCTTTTATACCAAATACCGCAGAGATTGCATTTTATGGACTAATAGAATCTTTACAAAAAAAAACAAATAATAAAATAAGGGTAGAAAAAATAGCAATAAAAGACGCAAAGCTTAGGACGTTTATAACAGATGACAACAATAGAGATGGGNTGGTTGGCCATGTTTATGANATCACCCACGGCGTGGTTAATAGANNTGATAATTTAGTTGTNCTTGATGANAGTATAGTAAGGGGCACAACACTAAAGAAAAGTATCTTNAAAATATTNGGNAGGCTAAAACCAAAAAAAATAATTATTGTTTCATCNGCCCCACAAATCAGATANCCNGACTGTTACGGAATAGATATGGCCAAATTAGGAAACCTGATTGCTTTTAAGGCCGTAATATCCCTATTAAAGAAAACAAAAAAAGGACAAGAGGTGGTCAACGATGTTTATAATTTATGCAAACAATCCTTGAGTGCGAAAAAAGAAAAAACAATTAATCATGTTCAAAAAATTTATGATTGTTTTTCAGCCGAAGAGATCTCTTGTGAAATAGCCAGACTTTTAAAACCAAAAGAACTTAATTGTAAATTAGAAATTGTCTTTCAAACTATAGAAGACCTTCATCTTTCTTGCCCTAATAATACAGGTGACTGGTATTTTACTGGAAATTACCCAACCGCGGGGGGTATAAAGTTTGTTAATAAAGCCTTTACTTATTATGTAGAGGGAAAAAACAAAAGAGCCTATTAATAACCCTTTGTTACTTCTTTTGCCAATAAATGAGCAGATTCAGGACAAAACCTAAACCATAACTCGGGCTCAATAAGCTCTAATTCCGAAAGAGCTAATTCATTGTTGTTATCAATTATTATGTCTACTCTAGCATAAAAGGGTATTGGGTCACATTTTGAAATAATTGATTCTGCAAAACCCACCATTTCATTTGGGGCATTATACCTTTCTACAGAACCGCCGTAATCATCTTGTACGCGATAATCACCCTTCTTAACACGTTTAATTACCGCGTGGGTGTATTTACCGCCAATTACTATTAATGAAAACTCACCACGTGATAAAATGTTTTTTTGAAACTCTTGAACTAGTAAATTGTGATTTTTTTGCAAATCCCGAAAGGTTGGCTCAAAAAGAGATAAATCCTGCTTTAGAACAAGGTGGGTATTCCATGCGGCTGCAGAAATAGTTGGCTTTACCACAACGCTTTCCCATTTTGTGTAATTTACAATTTCATTTAAAGAACATTTTTGATTTACAAAAAAAGATGGCACAATATTTATTCCNTNANTTTTAAAATCATTTAAATAAACNTTNTCTAAATTCCANAAAATTTGAGAATANGGATTTATGAATTTNGTTTTCTTNGAGGTNTTTTTCATCCANAANCTAAANTCATTNAGTNTNTCAAAGTAATCCCAAGTNGTTCNNAAAATCACANATTTAACATTNGACCANTCGAAANTTTTGGATGACCAGCTAATTCTTTTGACAGAGAAGCCCAAATTAGCTATTTCATTAAGAAGAATACTGTCTTCGTTTAAAACGTTTTTAATATACCAATTTATGTTTTTTGGTTTTTCATACCTATCCTCAGTAAGGATAACAAAATCTAACATAATAGACCGATGGCTTACCTTGCGTCTTCAATTGTTCTTTTGTCCTCTCTTTCTGTTGTGTAAACAACCCCGTTCCAAGTAAAAGATTTGTCTCCATTTCTCCAGTGCATTAAAAACGCGTCTTGGAAATTCATGTTTTCAGTTAACATAGTTTCCGCATTGTTAAAATCACTCTCGTTGATTGTTTCTTCAACCAATTCATTTTCCTTAATTTCTTCGGCCTCTTTTTCGGCGTACCAACTAGAATCAACTAAAGTTAACTCATCAATTATATGTGTTGCGCCCGCAAACTTGTCAATAATAAACAATATATACCTTGCATCAACCGAAATACACCTTTGTAACTCTGGTTCAAATGCAATATCACCACTCATGGCCTCCCAATTTCCATCAAAGGCACAACCCACTAAATGACCATGGCCATTTAATACAGGTGACCCAGAGTTTCCGCCAGTTATATCATTATTTGAGATGAAACATACAGGCAGTTGTCCATCTTCATTTGCATAATTTCCATAATCTTTAGACTCATATAATGAAACTAATTTATCGGGAACCACAAACTCAGGGTTTGTATTGTCCATTTTAGCAATAACACCCTCCAAAGTAGTATAATAGTCATAAGTCACTGCATCGGCCGCAATATAACTGTTTACGGTCCCATATGTCATTCGCATAGTAAAGTTAGCGTCAGAATAAAAATCACCATCGGGATACATCTCTCTTAAAGCTTTTATTAATAGCCTTTCAGCATTCATTAGTTTAGACTCTGCTTCAAAACTAATAGGTGAGAGCGTATTTCTATAAAAGTCAATTATTCCACTTTGAATTTTAAAAACAGGATCGTTTTTTATTTTCTTAGCAGAAGGGTTTTCTAAAAACGACATAAACCTTTCTTTGTTGACAAAAATGGACTTTTTGTAAGTTTTTTTTGCCCATTTAGGTGCGCATTTATATTTGTCCATTGCGTCGATTATTATTTTGGGCACATACTCTTTAGGAGATATAGAGTAGTATGCCGACATACCTGCCGCAAAAAGTTTTTGGTCAACCACCTGATCATATTCTTTGAAAAACTCATTAGCACTTTCTTTAAGAGAAGCCGTGGCAGCCTCAATAGATTCACTATCACCGTCTTCAAGCGCTTTTAATAAAGAATTAGCGCCTCTGGAAAAACTTATTGCATCTGCAGCGCGCCACCCCCCCTCAAATATAGCAACTTGAGGAACAACAATTTCATCTAACATTTTATAAGCAGCCCCCATGTCAGATAAAACATTTCCATAGAGCTCTTTGTTTTTTTCACTTGAGTTAACGTAGTCTGTAAACTCTTTTTCTTGTTTTACTTTTTTATCATAGACATTTAAGGCTTTTAATCCCTTTGATTGCCCAATAAAATATTTCCAATAATTAGAAACACGCGCTTTTTTAGACGCATATTTGATTTTTATTTCAGGGTCCTCGCTCATATATTTGTTTAAAACTTCTAAAACATCAGTTCTTATCTCAACAAAAGTAGGATTGTATTTATCAAGAGCTTGTTTTACACCAAAAGAGGATAAATATCTTTGTGTGCTTCCTGGGTAACCAAAAACCATTGTAAAATCTTCTTTCTCAACCCCCTTTAATGAAATAGGTAGGTGGTGCTTAGGCTCTAAGGGAATATTTTCTTCGCTAAACTCAGCGCCGCTACCATCAGGGGACATATAGACCCTAAATAAAGCAAAATCACCCGTATGCCTTGGCCACATCCAGTTATCTGTGTCGCCACCATATTTGCCAATTGAAGATGGGGGTGCGCCAACCATTCTTACATCATTAAACCTTTCATATACAAACAAATAATATTCATTTCCCCCGAAAAAAGACTTAACCTCTACCCACTCAGTTCCAGAAAGACCTTGGGAGGTTTTGATAGTATTTATATTGCTATTTATAGCCTCATCTCTTGCGTTTGGATCAGAAGCACCCAAAACAGCATCATCAATCACCAGGCTTGTAACGTCTTCCATTTTTATTAAGAAATCAACATAGAATCCAGGATTACTTAACTCCTCATTCTTGTTTTGCGCCCAAAATCCATTTTCTAACAAATCGTTTTCCACGGTGCTATGGTTTTGTATAGCATCAAACCCACAGTGGTGATTGGTTAATAAAAGACCATTTTTTGAGATAACCTCTCCGGTACAGTATCCATTGAAGCTAACAATAGCATCCTTTAAACTAGAGTTATTTACACTGTAAATTTCTTCAGGAGAAAGTTTTAGCCCCATTTTTTCTAAATCTACATTTTGTAACCTTTCAATAAATATGGGTAGCCACATTCCTTCATCAGCTTTAATTTTTGGCGTAAACAGGGTAAGTAAAATAACACTTAATAATATTTTTTTCATGGTGATTTGTTTTAATTTAAGTTTCAAATTTAATCAATTTTTTATTAAAGGAACGCTAGAGCAGGGCTCTCCGTAAAATAAACTTTTAACGTGTGGTATTAATTTTTTACAAATTATGGAGAAAGCACCAATAGGCAAGTTTTTGTTTTTGCATGATTTTATAAAAACACGTTTATTTTTATACTTCTCAAAATTAATTAATTGTAGTTTTTTTTGAAATAAATATAGCTCAAAGGCATCAGGTTTTCCAAAAAAAACATCTGCAGCGACGTTTTGTATTTTTGACTGAATTAGCATGTAAGCCCATGTGGGTATAATGGCATTAGACGAACAAAANACATTAACAAAACAATCTTTAAAATCATTAACTTCCAGTAAACCCAATTGAACCCTAAAATCTTTTTCTTTAATTATAAAGTCATTTTTTAACCAACTAACTAAATCAATTGATTTACGAGGACCGGTGTTGCAAAAATCTGTTAAATCTATTGTTAGAACCCCGGACTCAGTTACCTTGTTACGTATCATTATAATTNTTTTATTTATAAAAAGCCCAATTCTAATTTTGCCTCTTCAGACATCATGCTTTTTTCCCAAGGAGGATCGAACGTGACCTCAACTTCCACGGATTTAATTGTTTTAATTTTTTGAACAGCCTCCTTTATTTCTTCTGGCAAACTTTCTGCGACGGGACAAGAGGGAGATGTTAGNGTCATAATTACTTTAACATCATTATCTTCACTTATTTTCACATCATATATTAANCCAAGCTCATAAANNCTTACNGGTATTTCTGGATCATAAATGTTATCTAAAACATTAATAATTTCGTCTCCTAATTTTTGTTTNTTCATTCTTCTTTTTTTAAATAATTTAATGATATTTCTTTTATTTTTTCAATCATTTTTACTAAACCGTTCGAACGGTTCATTGATAANTGTTTNTCCAAACCAATTTGAGAAATCAATTTTAAATCAAACAAAGCAATTTCTTTTGCGCGGGCATTTGAGAAAACTTTTAATAATAAGGCTATTAANCCCCTTGTAATTAAAGCATCNCTATCTGCCAAAAAACAAATTTTTTCATCTTTTAANTANGAGCTTAGCCAAACATTAGATTGGCACCCTTTAATCAAGTTTTCNTCCACCTTCAAACNTTCNCTCATTACAGGAAGCTCTTTTCCTAAATCAATCAGGAATTCATATTTTTGGTCCCAGCTTTCCAAAAAATTAAAATCAGAAATTATATTTTTTTCTCTTTCAATTAAGTTCATTTTGACAACATTTTTATAGCTCTTTTTAAACTTTTAATAAAAATAGAAATTTCGTTAGAGGTATTATAAAATGATAATGACACCCTAATAAAGCTTGTTGATTTAAAAAAAACCGTTGCAGGCTGAGCACACAAATGCCCGGTTCTTACACACACCCCTTGCTCACTTAATAAGGACCCAATATCAAAACTATGAATACCCTTAATATTAAAAGTGCATATAGGAACATTTCTTCTGTCCCCATAAAAAATAATACCTTCAATTTCACAAAGTTTGTTATAAAGCTCTTCCGACAAATGTTTTTCTATTGANTTTATGTTGTCGAAACCAACGTTTGATACATATGAAACAGCCTCACCCAACCCNATAAAACCNGCTATATTTGGTGTGCCGGCTTCAAATTTATGTGGCAAGCCATTCCANCTACTGTCTTGCATGCTTACGGTTTCAATCATTTCCCCNCCCCCCATGTAAGGAGGCATTTTTTTTAATAATTNTTTTTTACCATACAACACCCCNGTTCCTGTTGGCCCAAAAAGTTTGTGCCCCGAAAAACAAAAAAAATCACAGTNCAACTCTTTTACATTTATTTTTTCATGAGCAATTGCCTGNGCCCCATCAATGAAGCTATAAATACCAGCTTTTTTACAAAGANTTATAATTTCTTTTATATTATTNCTTTCACCNGTTACATTAGANGTGTGTTGAAAGACAATTAATTTTGTTTTTTGACTGATAGATTTTTTCAATCTAGACACACATATTGAGCCACCTTTATTTAATTCAATTTCTTTTATTTTAGCACCCATTCTTGAGCATGCAATTTGCCACGGTACTATGTTGGCATGGTGCTCTAATGGACCAATTAAGATTTCATCACCNGCATCNAGAAATTTATCTACAAAACACTGNGCAACCAAATTTATAGATTGAGTTGTCCCAGAAGTAAATATTATTTCTTCATTAAAATCCGCNTTTAATAAGCGTTTTATTTTTTTTCTTGTTTCNTCAAACTTTTCAGTAGCTAAATTAGATGTGTAGTGCTCNCCCCGATGGACATTGCTGTTGTAATTCGAATAATAATTAGTAATAGANTCAATAACCGCCTTTGGTTTTTGTGTTGTTGCCGCGTTATCTAAATAAACTACATTTTTTTCTCGATTGTGAGAATTTAAAAAAGGAAAGTCTAATCTTAATTTTTCGTTTAGTTTCAAGAATTATGAATTTAAGTTNAATTGATCGGCAACTATTTGTGTTATTAAATTTTTCAGCTTTTCGCACGAAAGATCTTTAAACGACTCATTTAAAAAAGCAAAATTTAAAAGNGCCTTAGCGTCTTNCTTNGNAATACCCCTTGATTGTAGATAAAATATNGCGTCAAAGTCTGGCTGTCCAATTGTACACCCATGAGAACACATTACATCATCTGCGAAAATCTCTAATTGAGGAATAGCATTGATTTGCGCCCCTTCAGATAATAGGATATTATTATTTTGCTGAAAAGCTTCAGTTTTTTGACTATTTTTATCTACATAGATACCCCCAACAAACACTCCTGAAGAACTATCAGTGTATATATTTTTAAATAATTGTGAGCTTTTACAATTATCTGANCCATGAATAACATTTATAAAGTTATCAATGTGATCATTATTTTTAATACAAGAAAAGCCATGTATATTAGCTGATGATGATGGNTCAAAAAGGTTTACGTGATAATTGTTTCTAATCATTTTTCCACGTAATGAAAAGTTAAAAAAATTAGTTTTACTATTATTTTTTTGAATAGCATAATTAGTCTTTACAGAACAACAGTTTTGANTGGAGTTTTGTAACCNAACATGTTCTAAAAAAGANTTGTCNAAACAGATAAATTCAGAAACAGAGTGATGAAAGTTAGTTTTGTGTGANNNGTCAAAAACCTGCTCTAAAAGCNTCACCTGTGAATTTGGATGAATCAAAAACAATAGTCTTTGTTGGTTAAGAGATGATTCATNGTTGGAAAACACACTATTAATTTCAATGTGTTGTTCACAACTAAACCCCTCCTCGAACTCTATTAAATAGCAGTTTTCATGAAACCTATTGTTTATTTTTAGCAAATTATCAAGCTCTTCTTGTTTTTTGAATACACTTGCTGGCTTAATATCATTATTAAACCCGTTTAACTTGGAGTTAAAATAAAAACCTGAGCTATCANTTTTTTGGGTATCCAGCCGNTTAATTGACATTCCAATTGGTAATGATGATTGTTGTTCATCAAATTTGTCATTTTTAAACCAAACTCTATAACTAGGGCTAGTAGANATTAGATTCTTATTAACTTCGATATTCTCTAAATNAGANTATCTTTTTTTATCATTTATTATAAAATCTTCTGGAAGATATCTTTTAATATTTGTATACTTCCANCTTTCTGTTTTAGGATTAGGTAATAAACTTAGTAAGTAATCTATGTCTTTTTTGTNGCTCATTTGATTATGTCTGTGTAACCAGTTTTTTCAAGTTGTTTTGCNAGCTCAGGGCCGCCGGATTGCACTATTTTTCCCTCGCTTAAAATATGCACATAATCCGGAACTACATANTTTAAAATCCTTTCGTAATGGGTAATAATTATAAAAGAATTTGAGTTGTTTCTAAGCATATTAATTCCTGATGAAACNATTTTTAGCGCATCTATATCTAAACCAGAATCAGTTTCATCTAAAATTGCCANCTTGGGGTTAAGTAATAACATTTGAAAAATCTCATTTCTCTTTTTTTCACCCCCAGAAAAACCATCNTTAATTCCCCTAGATAACCAATCAGAATCAATATTTAGAGACTTACACGTTTCCCTCATTTTTTTTAAAAAATCACTTGCCGGCATGGCGGGCTTATTTAATTTTTCATGGCGCTGATCTAAACAGGCCTTCATAAAATTCATTAAAGACACGCCNGGTATTTCCACAGGATATTGGAATGAAAGAAAAATCCCTAAATGTGAAATTTCTTCTGGGCTTAANCCTACAATTTCCTCATTTAAAAACTGTATATTTCCACTAATAACCTCGTGCTCTTCTTTTCCGGCCAATACTGANGCAAGNGTACTTTTNCCCGAACCATTAGGCCCCATAATTGCGTGAACCTCGCCAGGNTTAACAGATAAATTAATNCCATTTAAAATTTTAGTATTATTAATCTCTGTTTTTAAATNTGATATATTTAGCATAATTTTTTTTTATCCAACACTTCCTTCAAGTGATATTTCTAATAATTTTTGAGCCTCNACGGCAAATTCCATTGGTAATTTTTTTAANACATCCTTACANTAACCNTTTACAATTAAACCAATTGCATTTTCTTCACTTATTCCNCTTTGTCTACAATAAAATAATTGATCATCACTTATTTTAGAAGTAGTTGCTTCGTGCTCAATTGTTGANCTGTTNTTCTTACACTCAAAGTACGGAAAAGTATGCGCACCACACTTATCACCCATTAATAATGAATCACATTGTGAAAAGTTTCTAGAGTTTATNGCTTTTTTACCTATNTTGACCAAGCCCCTATAACTACCATTGCTTTTTCCNGCACACACNCCNTTACTAATTATCGTGCTACTTGTATTTTTCCCAAGATGTATCATTTTTGTTCCCGTATCCGCTTGTTGTTTGTTGTTGGTTACNGCTACAGAAAAAAACTCTCCAACNGAGCCATCACCCTTTAAAACACAAGATGGGTATTTCCANGTAATAGCAGATCCGGTTTCAATTTGTGTCCAGGATATTTTCGCCTTCTCATGACAAACACCNCTTTTTGTAACAAAATTATATACTCCACCAACCCCATTTTTATCTCCGGGGTACCAATTTTGTACTGTTGAATATTTAATTTCAGANCTGTCTAAAGCAACAAGCTCAACTACNGCNGCGTGAAGTTGGTGCTCCTCNCTTATGGGGGCAGTACANCCNTCTAAATAACTNACGTANCTTTCCTCATCTGCAATAACCANAGTTCTTTCAAACTGNCCTGTTCCCGCTTCATTAATTCTAAAATAAGTTGAAAGCTCCATAGGGCACTTAACACCCTTTGGGATATAACAAAAAGAACCATCTGTGAAAACTGCAGAGTTTAATGTGGCGTAATAGTTNTCTGAAATTGGAACGACAGACCCAAGGTATTTTTTTACTAAGTCTGGGTGTTTTTGTATTGCCTCAGAAATAGGNCAGAAAATAATTCCAAGTTTTTTTAATTCTTTTTGAAATGTTGTGGCAACTGAAACGCTATCGACAACNACATCCATTGCAACGCCGGTTAACCTTTTTTGCTCCTCAGTAGAAATACCTAGGCGTTTAAATGTACTCAACAGTTCAGGGTCAACNTCTTTTAATGAATTGTATTTTTTCTTNTTTTTCATAGCGGAATAATAAGAAATACTTTGCAAGTCNACTTCTTTAAACTCAATGTTTGCCCATTTTGGGGGAGATAATGAATTAAGCTTTTTAAAAGCTTTTAATCTATAATTTAACAACCACTCAGGTTCGTTACGTTTATTAGAAATTAATTTAATAACATTTTCATTTAATCCTTTTTGGATTTTTTCTGACTCAAATTTGCTTACAAAACCATATTTGTATTTTTCGTTAGCAACTTTTTTTAATATTTCGTTTTCAGTGCTCATAAATTTTTATAAAGAAAAGCTTTCGCCGCACCCACAAGTTCTATTTGCATTTGGGTTTTCAAAAATAAATCCTTTTCCATTAAGACCACCAGAGTAATTTAAGGTGGTACCAACTAAGTATAAATAACTTTTTTTATCTATTACAATTTTAACACCATTGTCCTCGATTATTTTGTCGGAATCAGACTTATTTTCATCAAAATCTAATTTATAAGATAATCCCGAGCAGCCTCCACTTTCAACCCCAACCCTAACAAAGACGTTGTTCTTTAGCCCGCTTTCTTCAATCAAAGAAAATAGTTTTTCTTTTGCTATATTCGTTATGGTTATCATAAGGATAAATTTAACTATTACAAAATTAAAAAAACTTAACATATTTTGAGTAAAAAAACTTCTATTTCTTCTATTGGTGAATTTGGTTTAATTGAAAAAATTAAAGCCAATCTATTAAA
>PAZG01000036.1 GCA_002715445.1 Flavobacteriales bacterium
ATGAGAATGTGTTTTTATCTTTATCCAATGCTATTTGTAATTTATTAGCAGATACAAAAGCTATTTCTATTCCCGAAAAAAATGCTGAAAAAATTAATGATATTATAATTATAAAATAATCCATATAATTTAATCTTCTAAGTTAACTTTTCCTTTCACTCCAAAAGTTTTAAAATTATTCAAATTATCAAACGAAAATAAACCACAACCTCTACCCTGAATAGTATCTATATTTTTTACAATTATTGAATCATATGTCCACATTACTTGATTATAACTATCCCAAAACAAATTATTCGTATGTAAACTTCTATTATTTGGTGAACTTATTACTACATTGTTTTTTAGATGAATTAAATCTTTTTCTACATATTGAACAGCTTCATTAGACTTTATATTAAAACTTAATTTGTTATTATCTTCAAAGTAGTCTAGTGAAACGCCTGAAGAAAAATTAATGATTTCAGAAAAAGTTTGTTCGTTTAATTTTAAAAAAATAGAGTCAAGTATTTTATAAATTGAGTCAGTATAAAAATAATCCTCATCAACACAAAAAAAATTATGAGAAATATTAAGATTTATATTTTGGGTTTCTTTTTGCATTCTTCTTGCATTTAATGAGAACACCATATTTTCATTCTCAAAATAATATGTTTGCATTTCTTCAGCAAATTCAACATTTGACATATTATAATTACTTGATTTTTTTTCACAGGTCAAAAAAGTCAAAAGAAAAATTAATAAAATTAATTTCATTAATTGATAGCATTTCTAACTTTAACAATTTCTTGGTACCAACAATCAATTGAAAAAGTCTCTTTATCTAAATAATTATTTTCAAATAGCAAACTTTGAGAGGGAATTTGAGACTTATATATTTCTATTTTTTGATTAGCAGAGTTAGATGATTTAGAATCAATTAATCTTGCATATTCATATTTTTCTATTGCAGCCCAATATCCTGCTTTTTTAGAAAGAGGATCACTGCCACACTTTGTTGATGTTTTTGCATATAAATCTCCTATTAATATAAAAGGCTCACCCCAACCAACTCTAAATGTAGTGGCTTGAGTAGCATATTTTTTTGCTAAAACACAAAATTGAATGTCATCAGTTTTATTAAATTTTGCAAAATATGTTTTAGCCACATAAAATGCATATTTAGATTTATTTATGTAATCATTTTCATTTTCTAAGGCCTCTAAAAAATATGCTAAAGCTTCATTATTATTATTATTTCTTATCATTCTAACTCCCATATTAAATGCAGATTCAGAAGTGGGATTTTTCTCATGTAATATTGAAACTATATTTAAATATATTTCTTCATCAGTACAGTCTTTCTTAATTAACAATTTAGCAGATCTTTTTAGCCACTCTAAATTATTTTTATTTTCTTGAAACTTTTCAGTATATAATTTTACTAAACTTTCACATGTCGAGTGAGGAGCTAGTGTTTTTTCAATATTAGTTTTAACATCTTCTAATCTACTAAGTTCTTTCTCATTTTTTACTAAGTTTTTTTGACCCTTTGAGTCTAATAAAGTATCATTTTTAGCATTAAAAATACTTTCTGTTAAACTTGCTTGCCTATAATCTATAACTGTAGAAACATCCGAAAATAAAGCAATTAATTCCTCTGTTTCCTTTTCTCCATATTTAACTAGTTTCGCGGTAGTGGTAAAGTAATAATTTAAAGTTGTAGCTGAACTAGAATAGCCATCTATTTTAAATGACTCAAATAATGTTTGTTGACATAATAATAAATCATCGGATTCTTTTGACCTATATTTATACATATCTTTACCTTTGAGTCCTAGAACATAGCCCTCTTTTCCAGGAAAATATATATTCCTAATGTCATACATATGTAGGAGGGTGTCAATCAGTAATTCCCTACGAATAGAGTCATTTTCATTTTCGATAAGATGTTTCATAATTTTACTACCATGAATGTAAATATTCTTTGTGCGGGCAGGGGCATTATCTAATAAATATTTCCAAGATTTATACGCGTCAGTATAATTTTTTTGTTTATAAAATTGGTCATAAATACTTAAATTATTTTCTGTAGATGTTTTATCTGGACCATATTTGTAATCAACATCTTGAGAAAAACTGAAGTAAATAAATACAAAAAACATTAATATTATTCTATTCATAATTAATCGATTTTTCTTTTGTTAAACCATTTGTCATTAAAAGTAATTGAAAAAATAATTTTAAAATATCTTTCTTGAATTAAATTATTATTAGTAGTTCCTCTTACACCATACTGAAAACCTATATTTGCTTCACTTAGATTTTTGGGTATAGGTAATCCAAGACCTAGTGAAAGACTATAATCATTCAATAGTAACGAAGATGAAGAATTAGAATCAAAAGAATTTAAATCTAGGTATCCGTTAGAATAACGTAATCCAAATCTGTATTGAACAGTATTCCAATAATTATGAATATCAGTGTATTTAGGTATCCAATACCCGCCTATAATAATATTACTAAGATTATCCATGTAAGAATACTTTTGACCAAAAAAAGTGTAATCAGCCCAGTTTGTATAATTATAATCTATCCCAAGATGCCATTTATTATTTTTATTTAAACTTATACCTAAACCTATAAAGTTAGGTTTTTTCAAACTTCCGGACTGAGCTAAATAATCTGAAATAGTATCACCAAAATATTCATACGTTCCAGATAATGTATATGTGTTTGAAAAAATAGTTCTTTTACTGTTCATATTGACACTAGGGCTAAAAATAAAACCTAACTGTATATTATAATCTTGTACTTTTTGTTTATAACCTAAGCCAAAATCAAAACTCAAATCACGCACTATTGTTGAAATTCTTTCTCTGTAGTTTAAAAATCCTACAGTATCAAATTCTATTTCGTTAATTTGATTAATAGTACCAAAATGGTAATTTAAATTGGCTCCAATAGAAATTCTATCAAAAAAAATATGAGACAAACCAAAAGTTGCGCTATTAATACCTCCAGAACCTGCGTAATTATAGTTTACAATTCCTATAGAGTTTTCCAAGGACTGATCTTGAATGTAATATCCGACGTGACTGTAGGGTTGTAAACCAAAAGCCATCGATGTTTTATTGGATATTGGAAAACCTAATCCTAATGCTGAAATATTAGTGTTTATATTATCTTGATTAAGATTATTTTGTCTTAAATTGCTAAAATTCATATATCCACTCAATTCTACTGATGTTAATTCTAAAAAAGAGTAACTAGAGGGATTTGAAAAGTTTAATTGGTTATTTTCAAAAAAAGAGTTAGAAAGCCCCCCCATGGATGATTGTTGAGAAAAACTTGTCGATTCTAGGTTTCCTATTCCAAAAAAAGAATAAGGGGAATAGGTATTAACTTGAGCAAAAATTAATGCTGGGTAAAGAAATAAAATATAATATTTTATGTTAAATATTTTCATTTAGTATGCAATTTAATCCTTTCATTAACAAATTATCATCAAAAACTACATTTTTAATGCTTTTTTTAAAATATTTTAAATCACCTCCAGTTAAAATTACTGTTAATTGATTATTATAAGTGTAACGCTGAATCATTGAATCTATTTCAAATAATAGACCAAAATAAACTCCAGACATCATACATTGCTTTGTAGATCTTCCAATAAAATCTTCAGGAATTTCAAAATTTAGTAAAGGTAATGAAGAGGTCGATGAGTTTAATAGTTCTAATCTAGATTTAAGTCCTGGGCTTATTTGACCTCCTTGATGAATCCCGTTTAAAATCAAATCGTATGTTATACATGTTCCTAAATCTATGATTAAAGCATTTTCATTATAAAGCGAAATAGCTGCTATTGATANAGCNANCCTATCTTCTCCTAGGGTGCCTNTATAAGAAGAAAAAATGTTCTCATACTTATTATTTTCAAATTCGATAAANTTTANATTAAAATCATCAAAAAANTCTCTATTAAGTTTTACATCTTTATTTGATGATGAAGAAAAAACTAAATTAATNTCTGGATAAATATTTATTATTTCNTTTATTCTGGACTTANAAATACAATTTTCTAAATANCCTGCTATCATTTTATTGTNCTCAAAAACAGCTAATTTTGTATTTGTATTNCCTATATCAATCAATAAACGCATATATAATNTATTTTTATAGTATTGTAAATTTATAAAATGATACTATAATAATTTTAAATATGTTATATATTTGCCAAAATGGTACCATAGCTCAGTTGGTAGAGCAAAGGACTGAAAATCCTTGTGTCCCTGGTTCGATTCCTGGTGGTACCACTTAAATCAAAACCCCCNTTTTCAATATAAGGGGGTTTTTTTATATATTTACCACACAAAATAAAGGAGTATTCCGAAAAGCCTTAAGAGTAGGATAATTAAATTAGAAAACATGGAACACAACAATACAAATANTAAAATGGAAAGAAATATTCCATTTGTCAATATCAATTTTTTTGATAAAATGTATGATAAACTAGTTTTATCAGTTACAAAGAAATTAGATAGCGGTAATGTCTTTAAATTTATAATGGTGCTAACAATACACGTTCTTAGCTTTGCAATTTTATTAGGTTTACCAATTGCTTTTTTAATAGCAGCATTTGGTGAAGCTGGTTTTATAAATGCTGGCTTTAAAGGAGTTATTGCATTCATTATTGGCTTACCTATTACTTTATTTACCGCGTGGTATGGTTACAGTTTAACTCGTAAACGTGCTACACAATTAAATAAAGAAGAATATACATCTATTATTGCTTTTTATTTTAAAAAATACACTCCTCTTACAATAACATTAACTGGTGAACTAATGGCAGTATTTGCATTTGCCTGCGTAATCCCCAGTATATTAATTGGCGGAGAAATGAGTGATATGGGATCTGGAATAATGGTTGCGATTTATTTAATAGGAATCGGTTTAATGGCACTTATTTATGCATATGCAGCAAGGCAAGTGTACTTATTTGCATTAAATATAGCCTTAAGTATTTTAACTCCTTTACTGGTATTTGCTGTTGCAGGTGGGCTTTCAGCTTTCTTTGCTATATTCTTTTCAGACGGAGATGAGATGGTAACTTTTTGTTTTGTTACAATTGTATGTTTATATATTTTCTTCATGTTACTTAAAAAACATGTTTTTACTCAATGGCACGACAAATAAAATAGTTTATTGTTAAATAAAAAAGCCTTTC
The DNA here is from genome assembly GCA_002715445.1 of Flavobacteriales bacterium. Classification (GTDB taxonomy): domain Bacteria; phylum Bacteroidota; class Bacteroidia; order Flavobacteriales; family TMED113; genus TMED113. The sequence goes on from PAZG01000036.1 coordinate 5,207, forward strand.
GATTTGAAAGGCTTTTTTTTATATCTAAAGCAAAATATTAAAAACTTAGTTTGTTATTAAGTTGAATAATCAAATCATCTATAGAAATTCTTACTTGATCCATAGTATCTCTATTTCTTAAAGTAACCGAGTTATTATCCAAGGTCTCGTGATCAACAGTAACACAAAAAGGAGTACCTAATGCATCTTGTCTTCTATATCTTTTACCAATAGAGTCTTTTTCTTCATAATAACAACTAAAAAAATTATTTAATTTATTATAAATATCTTTTGATTTTTCAGGTAAATTATCCTTTTTTAATAGGGGTAAAATTGCCACTTTAATTGGAGCTAAAATTGGAGGAATCTTTAAAACAATTCTTGTATTTTCTTTAACAAGTTCTTCGGTGTATGATTGGCATAAAACAGCTAGAAACATTCTATCTAACCCTATTGATGTTTCAATAACATAAGGAGTATAACTTTCGCCAAGCTCTGAATCAAAATATTGAAGTTTTTTATTTGTATGTTTTTCGTGACTACGTAAATCAAAATCTGTTCTTGAGTGAATGCCCTCTAATTCCTTAAATCCAAATGGATATTTAAATTCAATATCTGTAGCAGCATTAGCATAGTGTGCTAAATTCTCATGGTCATGGAATTTTAAAACATTTTCACTAAACCCTATCTTTTTATGCCATTTAATCCTTTCTTTTTTCCAATAATCAAACCATTTCATCTCCTCACCAGGTCTTACAAAAAATTGCATTTCCATTTGTTCAAATTCTCTCATTCTAAATATAAATTGTCTTGCTATAATTTCATTACGAAACGCTTTTCCTATTTGAGCAATTCCAAATGGAACTTTCATTCTTGCAGTTTTTTGAACATTTAAAAAATTAACGAAGATTCCTTGGGCTGTCTCTGGTCTTAAATAAAGGTCTGTAGCTTGATCAGCCACAGATCCAATTTTTGTAGAAAACATTAAATTAAACTTTCGTATGTCAGTCCAGTTTTTTGTCCCTGAAACTGGACAAACAATACCAATTTCTTCAATTAATTTTTTAAGACTACCATAGTCTTCCTCAATTAAATACTGATTCATTAATTTGGTAGTTTTAGTAATTGTATTTAAATAATCTTGTGCTCTTACTGACGTTTGCAAAAACTGATCTTTATCAAATTTATCTCCAAACCTTTTATGAGCTTTCTTTACTTCCTTTTCAATTTTGCTATTTAACTTTTCTATATATGATTCTATTAATTGATCTGCTCTGTACCTTTTTTTAGAATCTTTATTATCTATTAATGGGTCATTAAATGCATCTACGTGGCCGGATGCCTTCCAAATACCTGGATGCATAAAAATTGAAGAATCTAAACCTACTACATCTAACCTGGATTTAACCATTGATCTCCACCAATAATCCTTAATGTTCCTTTTTAACTCTACTCCAAAAGGACCATAATCATAGCAAGCTGAAAGTCCATCATATATTTCACTAGAAGGAAATATATATCCATATTCCTTGCTATGAGAAATTATTTTTTTTAAATCAACAGATAATTTTGACATAGGCCAAAATTAATGAAAAAAGAATTACTAACTTATCAATGACAAATTTATTATTGTAATTATGATAGTAATTAAAAAAACAATAGTTGACAAAGATATTATATCTAATCAATTTTCATGNGATTTATTTGCATGCAAAGGAGCGTGCTGCGTAGAAGGGGATGGCGGTGCTCCGCTAGAAGAAAAAGAGATAAATGAAATAAAAGATAGTTTTAAGGAAGTTAAGAAATACTTGCCAAAAAAAAATTTGAATGAAATACAAAAACAAGGTTTTTTTGTTGTTGGATCTGATGGTGATATTGAAACTCCTCTCGTAAATGGAAGGGAGTGCGTCTACTCAATTAAAGATAAAAAAGGAATTATTAAATGTGGTTTTGAACAAGCTTTTAGGAGGGGTGAATCCAGTTTTAAAAAACCTGTATCATGCGAACTTTATCCAATCAGGGTTAGTAAATTAAAAAATGGTTTTGAGAAAATTAATTATCATAAATGGAATATTTGTGCGCCGGCCTGTAAAAAAGGAATTTCACTTAANATNCCTATATATAANTTTTTAAAAAANGCCCTNATAAGAAAATTTGGAACAGATTGGTANAANCTTTTAANAAAAATTGTGGAAAAATAATTTTATTGTTTTTCAACAATTAAAAGGTGCTAGATTTAGTATTTTTCTTGAGCAGAGACGTGATAATANTTAACGATTGTTGATAAGTCCATTGGTTTTTTTTTCAATCAATATTGTAGTTTTTAATTTTAAATTAAATATTTGTTGCTGTTGTTTTATCAATCCCCCCCCCCTCTAAAGAGGTCATCTGATTTGATAATTACACTAAAGGGTTTACCCGATTTTTATTAAATAAACATCCTATTGTGGTTTGTTAACAAAAATTGTTGATAATACAAACAAACGGANCGATTGACGAATTATGTTTAATTGTAAATTAGATATTAAGCACTAAAAGAACTGAATTATGCGCATTGAAGAAATATATAAAAGAAACCATACCAAAAGACCGTTTGAAATTCAAAAAATCACTGACGCCGTTCTAAAAGCGATGATATCAGTTAAAGTAGGAACGCTTAAAGATGCTGAAATAATTGCAGAAAAAGTAAAAAACAAATTACTAAAAAGAAAAAATGATATTCCTCATTATATACCAAACGTAGAAGAAATACAAGATTTAGTTGAACAAACTTTAATGAAAAGCGAGTTTCTAGACGTAGCAAAAGCTTATATTTTATATAGAAATATTCAAACTAAAAAAAGGGAAAGAAATATTTTTGAAAGAAGAATCACNCTCAAGCCATACGAATATCCAGAGCTATATGAATANGTNCCTGCAATAAGGCACTCATATTGGATTCATTCCGAATTTAATTTCACCAGCGATATTCAAGATTTTAAAACTCATTTAACAGAAATAGAAAGAAATGCAATAAAAAATGCAATGCTAGCTATATCACAAATTGAAGTTGCTGTNAAAAGTTTTTGGGGAGATATATACCATAAAATTCCAAAACCAGAAGTTGGAGCAGTTGGAGCAACTTTTGCAGAGAGTGAGGTTAGGCACACAGATGCATATTCTCACCTANTAGAAATATTAGGACTAAACACAGAGTTCAAAAATTTAAAAAAGAACCCNGTAATAATGAAAAGAGTCAGATATCTAGAGAGTGCTTTAATCAGCTCAAAGAGTGAAAATGAAAGAGAATACACAGAGTCTGTTTTACTATTTTCGCTTTTTATAGAACATGTTTCTCTATTTTCACAATTCCTGATTATCATGGCATTTAATAAACACAAAAATATGTTAAAAGGAATTTCTAACGTAGTGGAGGCAACATCAAAAGAAGAGCAAATACACGGAGATTTCGGTATTGACCTAATCAAAATTATTAAAAAAGAAAATCCAGAATGGTTTGATTTAGTTTATGAACACAGGATTCAAGAAATGTGCCAAAACGCATTTGAAGCTGAAAGCGCAATAATAGACTGGATTTTTGAAAAAGGAGAAATAGAGTTTTTGCCAAAATCTCAAATTAAAGAATTTATAAAAGATAGGTTCAACAGATCACTAGAAAGTATTGGTGTAAATAAGGTTTTTGATACAGACGANGGTCTTCTTGAAAAAACTGANTGGTTTAACGACGAAATTATTGGAACAAAACACGGTGATTTTTTTGTTAAACGATCAATAAATTACAGTAAAAGGACGCAAAGTATAACAGGACATGATTTATTTTAATTATGAATAAAGTAGAAAAAGATTTAAATAAAGAAACGCAAATTGAGCTAGATAAAAGGTCAATAAACAGAGATTCCATTCTAAAAGCACGTCAAAATTCAATGNGTACNCAAAAAGAAGAAAAAGAAAATTTTAAATGGCTTACAGANCACAGTAGAAACTTTCTTGCNGCAGGGTANGTTCCGGAGGGAANAACTCCAGAACAAAGAATAAGAGAAATTGCCGACAGAGCAGAAAAAATTNTAGGNATCCGGGGGTACAGTGATAAGTTTTACAACTACATGTCAGAAGGATTTTATTCACTTTCATCTCCAGTTTGGTCAAATTTTGGAAAAAAAAGAGGACTTCCAATAAGTTGTTTTGGATCAAATATAGCAGACGATATGGGTAATATTTTATATACTCAATCAGAAGTTGGGATGATGTCAAAATTGGGAGGGGGAACTTCGGGATACTTTGGAAATATAAGACATAGAGGNGCTGCTGTAAAAAATAACGGTAACGCATCCGGTGCTGTTCATATAATGCAACTTTTTGAAACTATGGTAGATGTAGTTAGTCAAGGTTCAGTAAGAAGAGGGAGATTCTCCCCTTATTTGCCTATTGAACATAAAGATATTTTAGAGTTTTTAAATATTGGAACAGAAGGAAACCCAATACAAGAACTAACTCATGGAGTGTCTGTTTCAAACGAATGGATGAAAGAAATGATTGACGGAGATATGGAAAAAAGAAATACTTGGGCAAAAGTTCTTCAAAGAAGAGGAGAAATTGGCTACCCATACATCTTTTTTAAAGACAATGCTAACAATGGCGCTCCTGAAGTATACAAAAAAAATAATTACAGTATAAACGCTAGTAATTTATGTACAGAAATAATGTTACCAACAAATGATAAATGGTCATTCGTNTGCTGCCTCTCATCCATTAATGTTCTACANTATGAAAAATGGAAAAATACAGACGCAGTTGAAACAATGGTATTCTTTTTAGATGCAGTGATTTCAGAGTTTGTTGAAAAACTCGAACNATACCAACAATCTAATGACTTAGATGATAAACAAACATTTCTTTTTATGCAAAGAGCNTATAATTTTGCTAAACAGCATAGAGCTCTAGGTCTAGGNGTACTTGGATGGCACTCTCTCTTACAATCAAGAATGTTATCATTTAACAGCCAAGAGGCATTTAATCTTAACTCCGAAATATTTAAGCTCATAAAAGAGAAGTCTTATTCGGCATCAAAAGAACTAGCTAAAATGTTTGGAGAGCCAGACNTATTAAAGGGCTCGGGTAGAAGAAATACCACCTTAAATGCTATCGCACCAACCACATCATCTGCTTTTATATTAGGCCAAGTATCTCAAGGAATCGANCCAATTTGGTCAAATATTTATGTCAAAGANATCGCTAAGACAAAAACAACAATAAAAAATCCTTTTCTTGTCTCNTTACTAGAAAAAAAAGGACTAAATAATAAAGATACATGGAAAAGTATAAGGGACAGGGATGGCTCAGTTCAACATTTAGAATTTTTATCAAAAGAAGAAAAAGATGTTTTTAAAACATATTCAGAAATTGATCAAATGGATATAATATATCAAGCGGCAAACAGACAGAACTATATTGACCAAGGACAATCAGTTAATTTGATGGTGCATCCTGACATGTCAGCCAAGGAAATAAATAAGCTATACATTACGGCTTGGAAACTGGGGCTAAAGTCACTATACTACCAACACAGCATGAATGCGGCTCAAAAATTTAAGCAAAAAAAGGAGTGCGCAAGCTGCGAAGCATAAAATATATAATTAAAGTTATTTAGAAAGCTGGAATTCCAGTAATATCTTTACCTGTAATTAACAAATGTATATCATGAGTCCCCTCATAAGTTATCACAGATTCCAAATTCATCATGTGTCTCATTATTGGATATTCACCTGAAATTCCCATAGCCCCCAATACTTGCCTAGATTCTCTTGCAATATTTAAGGCCATTTCAACATTATTTCTTTTAGCAAGAGAAATATGAGCTGTGCTAGCTTTATTATTATTTTTTAATTTTCCCAATCTCCAACAAAGTAATTGAGCCTTTGTTATCTCTGTTATCATTTCAGCTAATTTTTTCTGTTGAAGCTGAAAAGAGGCAATTGGNTTGCCAAATTGTTTCCTTTCCAAAGAATATAATAAAGCTGTTTCATAACAATCTATAGCAGCTCCAACGGTTCCCCATGCAATTCCATATCTAGCACTATCAAGACAACCAAGAGGAGCGCCAAGCCCGTCTTTATTTGGAAGAAGAGAATCTTTGCTTAATTTAACATTATCAAATACTAGNTCNCCAGTTGAAGATGCTCGTAAAGACCATTTATTGTGTGTTTCAGGTGTAGAAACTCCCGGTAGGTTTGTTTCTACTATAAAACCTTGTATTCTTCCTTTTTCATTTTTAGCCCATACTATAGCAATATCAGCAAATGGAGAATTTGAAATCCATAATTTAGCACCATTTAATAAATAGTAATCTCCCATATCTTTAATGTTTGTTTCCATAGATCCTGGGTCAGATCCGTGATTAGGCTCTGTTAGACCAAAACAACCCATCAAATCACCGTTTGCTAATTTTGGTAAATATTTTTTTCTTTGAGCTTCAGTACCATACTTATAAATAGGAAACATAACTAAAGATGATTGAACAGATGCTGTAGATCTAATCCCAGAATCACCTCGCTCAAGTTCNTGCATAATCAATCCGTATGAGATTTGATCTAAACCTGCTCCTCCATATTCTTCTGGTATATATGGCCCGAAACAACCTGTAGAGGCTAATTTAGAAATTAAATGTTTTGGAAAAGTTGCATCTTGCGCTGACTTTTCAATTATAGGCTTAACTTCTCTATTTACAAATTCTCTAACAGAAGATCTAATTANCTTGTGTTCATCACTAAGCAAATCATCTACTAAATAATAATCTAGATTTGGTTTAAATTCTGACATATTAACTTAAATATTAATAATTTTTATAAGTTTGATTTTTTCTAAATTTACATAAAAAAATATATAAAAATTATACTTTTCAATTATTTAAATACCGATTTATACTCAATAATTCTTATGATTATTCTAAGTATCATAGGTTCTTTATTCTTTGNAGATAAAAACAAAATGATTCTGCTATCAAAATCTATCTTTAAAAATGACTACCACTCACTTTATATTAAAAGAAACTTGCAATTTACATTTGTTAGATTATTGTTTTTTACTTGTTCGGTTATAACAATTTCTATTTGGATCAGCCTNCTTNTTCAGAATCAACATTTAAATTTTTTTTTAATAATCCTTTACAAGCTTCTTCTAGTTAGTTTAATTAAAAAAATATTATTTCTGTTCGTGGGCTACCTTAAAAGTTGCTTTAATCTTTATAAAAAACTATTACTAATTAATATTGACTTCGAGTTCATGGTTTGTATGATCTTTCTTCCAATATTATTTTCTTTAACATATATTAAGTTCATAAACTTCGAAATAAAAATAGTATTGAGCTTATTTTTTTTGTTTTTTATATTGTTTATAAAATATTTTCAAATAGAAAAATTCATTCGAANGAAACATTTGTCATTATTCAACATTATTTTATACCTTTGCATTATTGATTTAATACCCTTAATCACACTTTATAAAATACTTGGTTAAAAATGGCGGCAAAAAAACCTTTTTTAATAAAAAAAATATTANTATCTCAACCTAAACCTATTGATAGGATAAGTCCNTACGAAGAATTAGAAAAAAAATACAAAGTAAAAGTAAAACTTCAACCATTCATTGANATTGAAGGCCTCTCTGTCAGAGATATTNGACTACAAAAAATAAATATTATGTCATTNACAGCAATTATTTTTAATAGTAGGCTATCAATAGANCATTTTTTTAGAATTTGTGAACAAATGAGAATTACAATTCCAAATACAATGAAATATTTTTGTGTTTCAGAAGCAGTTTCATTNTACTTACAAAAGTATACAGCTTACAGAAAAAGAAAAATTTATGTTGCAACAAAACAATTTTCAGATTTAGTAGAAATTATGAAAAAGCACGAAAATGAGAAATTTCTATTTCCAGGTGCTGAAAAAATAAATACTAAATTTACCTCTCTTTTAGATGAGGGAAATATAAACTATACCCGAGCAATATTTTTTAAAACTATTCCAAAAAAATTAAATCTAAAAACCCTTCCATACCAAATGTTAGTTTTTTTTAGCCCAATAGGAATTGAGTCTTTATTCGTTAATTTCCCTGATTTTAAACAAGATAAAATTATTATTGCTGTTTTTGGAGAATCAACTAAAAAGATGGCAGAAAAGTACAACTTAAATGTAAACATTAAAGTGCCAACTGAAAAACATTTATCAATGATTAGTGCTTTAAAAGATTTTATTCAAAATTTTAAAAAATAGTTTTCTTNCATAAATGTATGTATAACAAGTCTAAAGNTAAATCCATTAAAAATAAAGGGAAAATTCTAAATCTACTAAAAAATGGAAAAGTGTTCAATACTAAAAATCTNAAGTTTCACTATATNCAAGANANTAATTTAGACTCACAAATAGAATATTTAATATCTATTCCTAAAAAAAACATTAAGCTAGCAGTGACTAGAAATTATTTAAAAAGGATAATTCGAAACATTATCAGCAGTAAAAAAAATAGATTAACCAAGTTACGTACTAAAACTATATTTATTATCGTTTTCATTAACAATTGTAAAATTAAATACAGTAAATTAGAGAAAGAAATATTAACATTTTCAAGAAGAATTGAATAATGAAAGTTNTTGTTTTTATAANAACTAAANTTATTAGATTATACCAGCTGATAATTTCTCCTTTAATTGGATCAAACTGTAGGTATTATCCAACATGCTCAAACTACTGCATAGAGGCATTAAATAAACATGGGATATTTAAAGGTGGCAAATTATCAATTAAAAGAATTTTATCCTGTCATCCATACGGAAAATCGGGAAGCGACCCTGTGCCATAAAAAAAATAATAAAAAATGAAATATTTTATACTAGTATTAATAACATTATCATCTACAAATNTCAAATTAAATGCTCAACCTAATTATTTTGAAATTAGTAAGGCTTTAGAAATTTTTAACGGNGTTTTTAAAGAAATTAATTTATATTATGTTGATGACACAAAACCTGGTNAATTAATGGAAGAGGCGATAGAGTCAATGCTAAAAACTCTTGATCCATACACAACATTTATACCTGAATCTGATATTGAAGATTTTAGATTTCAAACAACGGGTCAGTACGGAGGAATAGGTTCATTAATCACAAAGCATAACGATAAAATTTATATTGCTGAACCATACCAAAATTTTCCAGCAGATAATTCTGGATTAAAAATAGGTGATGAAATAATTACAATAGGTGATGAGAAAATTATAAATAAAACTGTTGAGGATGTAAGTAATCTACTTAAAGGGGANCCGGGAACAAATGTTAACTTAACGATTAAAAGAAAGTCTTATTTTAATGGTAAAATACAAGATGATATTATTCCAATTGAAATNACTAGAGAGAAAATTACTATATCGAGCGTTCCATATTATGGAATAATTGACCTCAAATATTTTACAGAACATGAAATCAATAATAATATGAATTCAGCATATATTAAGCTGAGCAGATTCACTAGAGGATGTGCCAATGAAGTAAAAGAGGCACTAAATGATTTGGAGAGTAAAAGCGAATTCGATAATATAATTCTTGATTTAAGGGGGAACCCTGGGGGATTACTAAATGAATCTGTTGAACTTTGTAATTTATTTATTTCGAAAAATCAAACAGTAGTTTCAACAAAAGGTAGAAATAGTGACTGGAATAAAGTCTACAAAACAAAAAAAGACCCTTTCGATACTGAAAAACCTTTAATTATTCTTGTTGACCAAAGTTCTGCCTCAGCTTCTGAGATAGTTGCTGGAACTATTCAAGATTTAGATAGGGGGGTAGTTATTGGTTATAAAACTTTTGGAAAAGGGCTTGTTCAGCAAACAAGAAAAATCGACTATAATTCACAGCTTAAAGTTACTGTAGCAAAATATTACACTCCATCTGGAAGGTGTATCCAAAAAATAAATTATTCCGAAGAGGAAAAAGAAAATGTTCCTGATTCTCTGAAAAATGAATTTAAAACTATCAATGGCAGATCCGTTTTTGACGGAGGAGGTATCGAGCCTGACATAAAAATAATTGATGATTCAATTCCAACTATTTTATATGACTTGGCTACTAAAAGACTGTTTTTTGAATTTGGAAATCAATTTTTCCCTAAAATGGATACATTATACAATACTTTTGAATTTCAAATTTCAGATAACATCTACTCCGAATTTGTTGAATTTTTAAAAAATAATGAATTTGAATTTGAAACAGAATCTGAAAAACAATTAGATAAGTTAAAAGAAGTAGTTAATGAAGAAAATTATGAAAAGAAATTAGAAAATGAATTTTTGATTTTTGAGAAAATATTAGAAGAAATTAAAAAAGAAGACATCTACAAATTTAAAAAAGAAATTAGTCTTTTAATTCTTGATGATTTAGTCACAAGACAGTATTATAATAAAGGTAGAATAGAAGCTTTATTAAAACATGATAAAGCACTGATAGAGTCATTGAAATTACTTGGTAATATGAAAAAATATAATGAAATTTTAAATCCGAATTAATACTGATAAAATGTTAAGAAAAAATTTATCAGATTTTAATGTGTCGAAACTTCCTGATAACTTGCTAATTATTTTTGGCTTTTTTTTACCAATTTCCCCTAGTTTTTCCTCCATAGTTTTTGCAATTCTATTTTTAACTTTTCTTTTCAAAAAAAATAAACTGATTGATATTAAAAGAGTCTGTAGAGCAAAGGTATCCAGATCAATTTTGCTATTCACTATATATTTAATTATCAGTAGTTTTTGGTTTAAATTCAATTATGGAATTATCGATTTAAACTCGAGTTATACATATGAACTAAATAAAACGTTAATGCTATTTTTATGCCCGGTTTTGTTCCTTTTTAATTATAAAGAAAAAACTAAAAGAAGGGCTAAAAAAGCATTTATTTTGGGGCTAATAATTACCGTTTTACTGGGTCTTTATAATTATCTTTTTTCCGATCTTAACTTCTTGTTTAAGTCCGGTCACTATAATAATGAGTTTTATTTACAAGGATTTATTGACCACTCAGATTTATCAATATTTTTCTGTATAGGGATTTTTATTTTACTAAATGAGGTATTAAAACAAAATAGCAAAAATTACTTTTTATGGTTAATAATAATAGCTTTTGTTATTTTTTTACTAAACTCATATGGGCGAACAGGCATCGTATGCTTTCTATTTCTTCTTCCAATTTTTATTATACTCAAATATACCTGGAGCAAAAAATTATTTTTAAGTACATTTATTTTTACATCTGTAATATTGCTTAGTTTTTCATTGTCAAATCCTTTATCTGCAAGACTATCTAATACCCTAACTGAAATTACTGATTTATTATATGGAGTTTCATTAGAAAAAAAAATATATAGACATGCTGAATATATGTCAAAAAATAATCCATCTCAAAAATCGATTGAATACTGGAAGAAAAGAATTTTAAGTGATCAAAATGAAAAGGGTGAGTTTATTTGGTTAAATCATATTAAAACAACCAATAACCAAAATCAAACTAGTATCGGTAAAAGAGTTTCAATTTGGAAAAAATACTTAAATGAAATTAAGTCACACAAATATTTTGGTAAAGGATTAGGTTCAGTTAGTTATTTACAGAAAAAAAAAACAATATCTTTAAATCCACATAATTACTATATATTTATTTTAACAGAGGGAGGGATAGTTGGATTAATTTTATTATTAAATATTTTTATTAATATGTTTAATGAATATATAAATGATAAAAATAGAGTTTTAAAAATTATTTT
>PAZG01000037.1 GCA_002715445.1 Flavobacteriales bacterium
TTGAAGAAGAAGATGAAAATTGGATTATTAATTTCTTTAAAAAAGATAGAAGAAGTAATGCAACATACGGTGTTGGAGCTTGTTTCGTAGCATTCCAATCGACACTTAACCAAACTAGAAGGGGCTTTCCGACAACATGACTGAATGGAACAAAACCCCAACATCTTGAATCTTGTGAGTTGTGTCTATTATCTCCTACCATCCAATAATAACCCTGATCCATTTTGATTGTATATTTATTTGTTTCCTCTCCATTTATTTTAAAAATATATTCTTTCGTAACTTCTTCAATTAAATCTCCTTTTTTTACATTTGTACAATCGAATGTAGTAAGATGAATTATTTCTAAAGTATTGTTTTCGTAATCTGTAATTATATTTGCATATAAAGCTATATTAGATTCATTTAAAATAATTTCATCCCCTTCTTTTGGCATATAAATAGGGCCAAAATTATCATTATCCCAATTATGAGATGTTTTAAATTGTACAATTTCTGTATATTCCTTTTCACCTATTTCTTTAGTCTTAGCCGAAACGTTATCCCATACAATATTTTCACCGCAGTTTTTTTCAATTTCCTTAAAAGTTACTTCATATTCAAAGGGTTGAGGAAATAATGAAGTAATTAAAAAAGGTTGATTGTATGAGTCTATTCTATAATCTGGAAATTTAGTTTTAAATTCATTGAGTAGAGTGGAGTCATTAGATAAGTCTGTTATTCTTGTTATCTTTTTTGCATTTTCAATAAACTTAATTTCTTCTTCCGACCCATGAACGATTAAGTCTTGGTAGGATCTTATATTTAGGTTATTTATATCATCTCCTGAAAATGGGAGATTAATAAGGTTGTTATTAGGAAAAACTTCAGCTAGTTCAATTTTATATTTATTGTGTAGTTCTTTTTTTAATTCGCCCCAAGTTTTACGGACTTCTTTTTTATTATAATGTACCCAATAGGCATGTTGAATTATCGCTCTATTTGGATTATCTTGAATTTTTTCATCAATAAAAATATCACCATTTTTTATTTCCAAATTATCCCCTGGAATAGCTATACATCTCTTAACATAATTTAATTTTTTATCAAACGGCATATTTGGTCTCGTACCATTTGTATCGTCTGTTGGCCAATTAAAAACAACAATGTCATTATTTTTTATTTTTTGAAAACCAGGTAATCTATTATATCCTAGTTGAATCCAATCTAGATATGAAGGAGTGTTTTTAGTAAATGGTAAAGTATTATGCATGAAAGGTAAAAATAAAGGAGTATTTGGAACATTAGCTCCGTAGTGGAATTTACTAACAAATAAAAAATCACCTCTTAATAAAGTGCCTTCTAAAGATGATGTTGGAATAATATATGGTTGAATTGTAAATATATGAATAAGAGTTGCAGCAAATACCGCAAATAAAACAGATTCAATCCATTCACGTGTTTTCCCTTTTTCTTTTTTTTCTTTTTTCTTTTTTTCTCTCCATGGTGTCCAATTTATAAAGTAGAAAAAATGATGGTCTATAATAAATAATAATGAGAAATATAACCAGTTAAATCCTTTAAATCCAGTTATTTGAACTATTATGAATATGCTAAAAATTAAAAAGCAACAGTATGTAATTGCATTTAATTTATTGATAATGCTAGAAAATTCATTTTTTTTATTTTTCTTGATTAATATTTTAGTTCCAATTAAACCAATTAAACCAATTATAGAAAAAATAAATTTTAAATCAATAATTAAAAAAGCTACTATATAAATAAGCCAAAAAATACACGATATTTGAATATGAGCTTTATTCATTCTTAATGTTATTTATAACATCCTTCATAGTAAAGATACCTTTTTTATTTTTTATAAATTCTGCTGCTAAAATAGCTCCTCTAGCAAAACCTTCCCTACTGTGTGCTGTGTGCTTAACCGAAATTGTATCAATATTTGAAGAGAAATTAATTTCGTGTTCCCCTTTGTAATTACCCTTTCTATTTGAAGAAATTTTGATTTGATCTTTTGAGTCTCCCGTAAAGGACCATTTATTAATTTTATTGATATTACTAATTACATCATTTGCTATTTTTATAGCAGTTCCACTTGGTTTATCTTTTTTATTGATGTGGTGAGTTTCTTTTATGCTTACTTTGTATTCCTCATGACAATTCATTTTTTTAGAAAGAATTTGATTTAATTGAAAAAAAATATTCATTCCGATGCTGAAGTTAGGAGAATGTAAAAATGCTGTGTTATATTCATTGCATTTATTTTTCAGATTATTTAGTTTATTTAACCAGTCAGTTGATCCGGATACTACTGGTATTTTGTTTTTAAAAAATAAAAGAATAGTGTTAATAACATTTTCAGTGTTTGAAAAATCAATAGCTACATCGCATTTTAGCAATAAACTTTCGGATAATTTATTTATATTTTTGGAGTTAATTTTAAATAGAACATTATATTTTTTTTCAATACAAATTTTCTCAATCTCATTTCCCATTTTTCCATATCCAATAATTATTATATTCATAATTAAAAATTTATTTTCATAGAGATTAATCCTTGAAATAGGTTGTTATCTGAAATTTCTGGTTTTAAGTTAAAAGATATATCATCATTAACATTGTAAGAAAGTAAATGTGCATCAACATATGCATCTACAATATTTAAAATATAAAGAACAGAACCATAAATAATTGAAAGGTCTTTGTTATTTCTATAATAATCTTGAAGAGTCAAAAGATTAGTATTAGAATATATCCCCGAGAATTCATCAATTGTATTTTCATCACCGTCGTTTCTCAAGATGTATGCTTGTTTGTAATTTTGATATTTAGATTTTGAATATTGATACGAATATACACATGCCCCTAAACTAATTAATATTACAGGCGCTTTCCAGTATTTTTTGTTGTAAACTTGCCCGAGGCCTGGACATGCAGTTGATAGTATAGTTGCTTTTTTTATTGAATTGTTTTGTCCATATGAACTAGATGAAAGAACGAAAACAAATAATATTTTAAAGTTTAATATTTTCAATAAATTCATATAGTTTTTTTTCTGAAATAAAAAGAATCTCTACTTTTTTCTTTCCATTTTTTAGTGATTTTATTTTAACATTAGATTCAAGAAGTTCTGCTAAATTTTCTTGCAAAGAAAACAAATTTGAAGATAATTTAGTTGTCGTTTTTTTATTATTTAAATAGTGTAGGTCTTTACTTTCTTTAATAATATTTTCTATTTCTCTCACTGATGATGAGTTGGATACAATATAGTTATATAGCTCTAATTGTTTATTTTGATTACTTAATGACAACAGTGGCTTTGCATGCCCAATTGTTATAATAAAATCCCTTAAACCAGCTTGAATAATTGGATGTAATTGTAGTAGTCTGATATAATTGCTTATTGTAGATCTTTTTTTTCCAATTTTCTCGCTCAATTTTTCTTGTGTTATATTTAATTCTTCAATTAGAGTTTTATATGATATTCCAATTTCAATTGGATCAAGATCTTCCCTTTGAATATTTTCAATTAATGCTAGTTCAAGCATTTGATTGTCCTGAGCTTGTTTGATGTATACAGGAAGTGTTGTTAATCCTGCTAATTTAGAAGCTTTATATCTTCTTTCGCCTGAAATTATTTGATAGTTATTATCCGAAACTCTTCTTACAGTTAATGGTTGTATAATACCATATTGTTTTATGGATTCGGATAATTCAATTAAGTCCGATTTGTTAAAGTTAGTTCTAGGTTGATAAGGATTTGGGGATACTTGGTCAATACTGAGTTTTGCGAAAAAATTAGAATCTACTTTAGAGAATAATGCGTCCACGCCTCTTCCAATTCCAAATCTATTATTTACCATGATTTTTCTGATTCTTTTTGACTGTATTCATCCACGGAATTTTTTTCTAAAAACTCTTTTGCTAAGTTCAAATAATTTATTGCTCCTCTACTTGTAGCGTCATATTTTAAAATTGATTTACAATGCCCAGTTGCTTCACTAAGACGAACATTTCTTTGAATAATCGTATTAAAAACAATTTCCTGGAAATGTGTTTTTACTTCTTCAATAACTAAATTAGAAAGCTTTAATCTTGAGTCATACATAGTTAATAATAAACCTTCTATATCCAACTTAGGATTGTGAAGTTGTTGTATTTTTCGAACAGTACTCAAAAGTTTACCTAAGCCTTCTAAAGCAAAATATTCACATTGAATTGGAATTAATACAGAATTTGCAGAAGTGAGGCAGTTTAATGTAATTAGTCCTAATGATGGAGGGCAGTCTATTATAATGAATTCGTATTCATTTTTTATATTTTCTAATGCTTTTTTTAACATTTTTTCCCTATCAATTTTGTCAATTAATTCCACTTCTACACCTACTAAATTTATATTAGCAGGTATCATGTCTAAATTTGGAGAAGTTGTTTTTGTTATTAATTCTTTTGCATCTAATTGGTGTTCAATTAGTTCGTATGTTCCAGGTATGTTTTCAGGATTTTCAAT
Organism: Flavobacteriales bacterium; assembly: GCA_002715445.1. Classification (GTDB taxonomy): domain Bacteria; phylum Bacteroidota; class Bacteroidia; order Flavobacteriales; family TMED113; genus TMED113. Next base: position 4,508 of record PAZG01000037.1, read on the forward strand.
TAATGATGATGTTGCATTTGCTTGAGGATCTGCGTCAATTAACAGAACTTTTTTTTCTAATACTCCTAATGAGGCCGCTAAATTAATAGATGTAGTTGTTTTACCTACTCCGCCTTTTTGATTGGCAATTGCAACAATTTTTCCCATAGTATAATTTTAACTAAATGAAGCTACAATTTTTTCTATTTTATAAGAAAAATGTAAAACTCTTTTTATTAACACTTTGTTGAAAAAATTTAATAATGTAATGATTAATGATTAAATTAATTAAAAAGTTTAATTATGAATATAGCACTTTCTATTCCAAATATTATTTATTTATTTATCTGTACTTTTTTCTTTATTTTATTTTTTCAATCTGCTTTAGATAAGATTTTAAATAAAAAAGACAATTTAGATTGGTTAAATAGTCATTTTAAATCATCTATACTTTCTAATTCTGTTCCTTTATTGTTTTTTAGTTTAACAATTTTGGAATTAATTTCTTCTATTTTATTTCTTATAAATATTGTAAATATTTTTATTGAAATAAGATTTTATTTTCTTAATCCAATTTTAGCATTTTGTTTATCAATGTTTACTTTTTTGTGTTTATTTTTTGGGCAACGAATCGCTAAAGATTATGAAGGAGCAAAAACAATTGCAATTTACTTTACATTAAATATTCTTGTAATTATATTTATTTTTGAGTACATGGATTTAAAACTTATTTAGTTTTTTTGTTAAAACCAAATAGTTTATTTTCTTTGATGAGGTTATCTACATAAGTAGGAACTAAATTTTCCCAGCCTACTTTATTATTTCTTATCATGTAAAGGACTTTATTTGAAAATATGTCTAAGTACTCTTTTTGGTATCCTTTAATATCAACTAATCTTTTATTTTTAACATAATAATCGTAGAGTGGTTTTATTTTAGAATCTATTTCAAGATTTTTGGTTGAAAGGATTTCAGCCCCTCCAGCATTATATGGGTATACATAGACTTTTAAGTCTTGATTAAACATTTTTCCAATACCCTCTAAAATACCACCATCTAAATGGTTATAATATTTATCATCAAAAATATCTTTTAAATTCATGATGCCTAAAATAATACCCATTCTTTTAGATGAAAATCTTGAAAAGTAGTCTAACAATTTATAATATCTTCCATAATTTGAAATAAGAACAGTTTGACCTATGGAACATAAAACATCTACTCTATCTAAAAAATCTTGATCCCTTATTTTTTTAACATCAACATTTTCTAAATTTTTATCAGAACTTTTCTTTGTTTTAGTTGCTAAATTTGTTAGAGTTATTTCAAATAATACTTGTAGATTTTTTTCATTAACTTTTTTTTCTTTTATAAAATGATTGTAACCATTTTTAATCATATCAATATTAACTTTTGTAACAGGCCTAAAGCTTCCTCTAATAGCTAATATATTTTTGTTGTATAATATATCAGACGGTTGAAGATTAGTCCCATCAGGACTAAAAATAACTGCTTCCGTCATATTATTTTTAACTAAGTATAAACTTAGTAATCTGTTGTCAAAATCTGAAAATAAGTTTCCGTTCATTTGAACCATATCAATTTCTAGTTGATCTTTAGTTAAATTATCGTATAAGGATTTAATGATTTTTTTAGGGGATTGGAAATAATTAAATGAAGCATACATTAAATTTGTCCCAAGAATTCCTACACATTCTTGTTGTGCCCTTGCATCTCTATCATGGAGACGAAAATGAAATATAATTTCACTTGGTTTTTCTTTTGCTTTAGTTTGAAATTTTATACCCATCCATCCATGTCCGGGAGATTGGTTATTATACTTTGTGGTTGCTACTGTGTTTGCAAATGAAAAAAAAGTTTTATTAGGATGTTTTTTTCGGCTTAATCTTTCTTCAAGTAATAGAAATTCTCTTTCTAACATTTTTGTTAATCTTGAATCACATACATATCTGCCAGATTCTTCTTTACCATAAATAGCATCACTAACATCCATATCATATGCAGACATAGCTTTTGCAATTGTACCCGATGCCCCTCCGCATCTAAAGAAATGCCTAACAACTTCTTGTCCTGCTCCTATTTCAGAAAAGGTTCCATAAATATGAGGATCTAAATTTATACTTAATGCTTTTTGATTAGCAGAGAGCGTAACTTTTTTCATAAATTTTATACTACTACAGTTAAAGTTAAAAAACAAGTTTGTTAAATTTTAATAAAAAAGTAAATTTATTTATATGAAAAACACTTTAACTTTTTTAGGCACTGGAACTTCTCAAGGAGTGCCAGTAATATCATGTTCCTGTGATGTGTGTAATTCAAAAGAAAAATTAGATAAAAGATTTAGAAGTTCAGTTTTAATTAACCTTGCAAAAAAAAATATTTTAATTGATTCAGGTCCTGATTTGAGATTACAGTTGTTACGTGAGAAGGTAGATAAGATTGATTCTGTATTATTTACTCATGAACATAGAGACCATGTAGCTGGTATAGATGATTTAAGGTCATTATATTATTCAAATAAAAATGAAATTCCTTTATATATGACCAATCAAGTACATGATGCATTAAAAAGAGATTATTCATATCTTTTTTCTGACTTAAGTTATTTTGGTAAGCCAAAGTTTTCTGTTAATATAATTGAAAATAAAGAATTTAGGCTTTTTGGAAATAAAATTCAACCAATTCAAGTAATGCATTACAAATTGCCAGTTTTTGGTTATAAAATTTCGGACTTAGTATATATAACTGATGCAAATTATATTTCGGAAATAGAGCAAGAAAAAATAAAAGGAATTAAAACTTTAATAATTAATTGTTTGCAAATAGAACAACATATTTCACATTTTAATTTAAAAGAGTGTTTAGATTTAATTAGTTTTGTGAAACCGCAAAAAGCGTATTTAACTCATATTAGTCATAATTTAGGTTTACATAATGTTATTCAGGCCAAATTACCTAAAAATGTATTTCTTGCTTATGATGGTTTGAAAATAAATTTTTAGGAAATAGCTTTTTTTATAGCAACAAATTTTTTTAACATTTTTTTAAGTTGATTTAACTTTAACATGGTATTTCCATCAGATAAAGCTTTTTTTGGATTTGGATGGGTTTCTAAAAAAATACCATCAACATTTGCTGCTATTCCTGCGCATCCTAAAGTTTCAATGAATAAAGGGGTCCCCCCAGAAACACCTTCATTTTGATTTGGTTTCTGCATTGAATGAGTAATGTCAAGAATTACAGGTTTCCCAAACGATTTCATGATGGGGATATTTCTTATATCTACTATCATGTCTTGGTAACCAAATGAATTTCCTCTTTCAGTTATCATAACATTTTCATTATTTTGACAAGTGACTTTTTCAATAATATACTTTATGGATTCAGCTGACATAAAAGGTCCTTTTTTAATATTTATTATTTTTTTTGTATTTGCAGCAGATATTAAAATATCAGTTTGTCTGCATAAAAAGGCAGGAATCTGAATGATATCTATATATTTAGATGCAATTTTAGCTTCTAACGCACTATGAACATCTGATGTTACGGGTATATTTAAGTGTTTAGAAATTTTTCTTAATATTTTTAATCCCTTCTCATCTCCTATTCCTGTAAATGAATTTAATTTTGTTCGGTTTGCTTTTTTGTAAGATGATTTAAATATAAATTGTATTTTAAGTTCATCAGTTATTTTTTTAATTTTCTCAGCAATTTCAATTGTGTCTTTTTCATTTTCAATTACACATGGACCTGCTATTAAAAAAAACTTGTCTTTTTTTATTAACTGCTTCATAAATAAAGTTCTTTATTTTAGGTAAATTTATATTATGAAATTAAATATTTATTTCACCTTATTAATTTTATTTTTCATTTTTTTTTCATCTTGTGAAAGAAAGATAGAGACTGAAGACTGGTCACCAGAAATTATTACCCCTTTAGCAAATATTAATTTAACTCTTGGTGATTTAATTCCTGAAGAGGGTTCTGTTGTCTATGATGAATCAAATTTTATCAGTTTAGCTTACAGAGAAGATAACATCTTTTCTTTTACATCTGACTCAATTTTTAATATTCCTATTCAAGAAGGATTTAATGAAAATTATTCTTTTGAAGATATTGAAATCGATGATTTTAATGAAGAGGCAATATATTCTTTAGAACAATTAATTATTGATGACCCGATAGCTTCAGGTCTCGCTGATCAATTAGGAATAGATGTCCCTTTTCCCACTGATGGAGTAGTGGTTCAAGGCTCTGTTTTTAATCTTTTAAGTATGATTGATTTGGGAGCAACACAAATAGAATTAGATAATTTTAATGAACTATCATTTATATCAGGAATTTTATCAATTGGCATTAAAAATAACTTACCAGTTAATATTGAGTCGGTTGGTATAGACTTATCTACAGGTGCTGGAAATGTAGGTTTGTTTGATTTTTTTCAAATTGAACCTGGAGAAACACAATATGTTCCATTAGATTTATCTGGCCTAACTTTAGATAATAATATTTTAGCTGACTTTACTTCTTTGGCTCTTCAGGAAGTAGATAATTTCGAAGAGTATTTAATTACTCCTGAAAGTGGAATTAATTTATTTTTTCAAATATCAAATATAAATGTTTCTAATGTTACTATGGCATTTAATAATCAAGAGCTAGTTAGTTATAATACTATAGTCGATTTTAATTTAGAAAACGGAGAGCAAATTCATAATTTAATACTAAAAACAGGTAAAATAGTTTGTGAGTTACAATCTACATTAAATACCAACGTTACATTAAATTTAAGTTTTCCAACTGCAACTATTGATGGTCAATTATTTGAAACTCAAAGAACAATTTTTGCGGGAACTGAGCCCACTTTAGAAGAAATTGATTTAGCAGGTTTGAATATAGATTTAACAACTGATCCTACTCAATCATATAATAAAATTCCTATACAAATTAGTGCAACTTTAAATACTCAAAGTGAATTAGTATCATTAACCAATCAAGATAATGCAAATATAAGTTTAATTTTTTCCGATTTATCTATAGATTATGCAGATGGTTTCTTTGGAAATTATGAAATAGATTTAGGAGGAGATATTGTAGATGTTGATTTATCGATATTTGAAGATTTTGATAGTGGATTAATTTTGGATGATCCTAAATTTATTATAAGAGTGTTTAATACAGTTGGTATTACTGCTAATATTCAAGCAGGACTAAATGCATTTTCACCAAATGGAAATAGTGCAGTATTTAATTTTAACGAAAACATCGAACAACCTGAATTTTATGGAGACTCTGTTAGTCAGTTGTGGATTTATGATAAATATAATTCAACTATAGATGATATTATTGCTCTACCGCCTGAGCAAATAGAATATTTTGGAACAGCAGCAATTGATGGTAATGATAATAATTTAAATTATATAAGCTCTGATACCAAATTATCCTTAGGAGTTGAAGTTGATTTCCCGATGTCTCTAAATGTAGCTAATATAAGTCTTAAGGATACAATTATTTTAAATGAATTAGATATTAATTATCAAAAAGTTAAAAATTTGACCTTATTTATGAATATTGATAATGGATTTCCTTTGGATACTAAATTAGATTTATTATTAAGAGATTCAATCTCTAATACTAATTTAGACACATTGGAAGTTGCAAATTTTTCTTCTGGAATTATTGATGATGATGGTTATTTAATAGAAAGTGTTGCAACTCAAAATACTTTATATTTAAATGATATTGAAGTACAGAATTTTTTAAACTCTAATCAATTAGTTTTGGATGTAACATTAAATACAGAAGAAAATCAATCAATAAAGTTATATTCTGATTATCAGTTTTTAGTTAATATGGGTTTACAAATAAAAATTAATATTAATGAATAAAATTTATTGTTTTTATTTTCTTTTATGTTCTTTTTATTGTTATTCTCAAATTGAAACAATATATGATATAGACAGATCAAGACCATCTTTAACTTACATTGGAAATGATACAGTTTTAGCTTTACCTTTTAGTTCAAATAATATAAATATTTTAACAAACAATCCAATATCAAGTTGGTACTCTTTCAAAAGTAAAAAGATTAATTTAGAGAATTTTATTATAGAAAATAATCATATTGAAATATTATTCTCATCGGATAATAATATTTTTACTTATAGTTACCCGATGAAATATGGATATTTATCTATTGGTATAAGTCATCATGCTTACGCACAATTAATATTATCAAATAATTTTTTAAATCTGATTTGGAATGGAAATTCAGAATATTTAAATCAATCAGTAAATTTTAGTAACAATTCATTAAATCTATTGCAATACTCAACTTTGTATTTACAATATTCTAGAGAAATAAATAAATTTAAAATGGGTACTAGGGTAAGCTTTATACACGGTATAAATAATTTAAGTTTTGAAAAAGACTTTTTTAATTTAAATACAGTTAATTATTTAGAAACACCTTTTTCAACTTATATATCAACAGATATTTATGCTCAAACTGGTTCGGCAAATTTTTTAGGATTTTCAAACCCAGGTATGGGTTTAGATTTTTCTATTAGCTACAATGTTTCAAACTTTAATTTTTCTGCGAATTTTGAAAATATAGGTTTTATCTACTGGAATAATAATACTTTTTCTCACCAGTCGAATACATCCTATTTATTTGATGGCGTTCATTATAGTATGGACCAAATTCTTTCGGATGAAATTGTAAACACTTTAGATACTTTATCTGATATTTTTGCAATTAATAATAACGAAAGTGTATCCTATTTACAAAGATTACCTATAAATTTCAAGTTTCAAAGTAGTTTTGAAATAAACTCTAACTCTGATTTTTTTGTTCTTTTACAAAGTATTGAAGAGATAAATAATGATAAGATATCCTTTTTCAATAATTATTATTTAGGGTATAATAAAAGATTAAGTGAAAATTTATTGGTTATTGGCTCTTATGATTATAATAAGTATAGTCCAATTAATTTTAATTTAGGTTTTGTTTTAAATTATGAAAATTTTATAATAAAGTTAAATTCAAATAGTTTATCTGCTTTTTTAGGACAAAAAAGTTTTCATTTGAATACGGCCTTGTATTATTTGTTTTAAATATAATTTAATTATTAAGACTAGCTTTTCCTTTATTTATAATTCCAATTATTTTTCCAGTAAATGTTTTATTAATGAATGGACTATTTTTAGATTTTGATTTTATGTTTTTTTCTAAGTAGGTCCACTCTTCTGATGGGTCAAAAATAGTTAAGTTAGCAATTTTCTTTTTTTCTATTTTGGGATATGGTATATTTAAAATTTTACGTGGATTTACACTTAGTAATTCAACAATTTTTTCAATTGAAACATGCTTTTTTAGTACGGTATTACAAATTGGAAAAGTTGTTTCTAGTGCAATCATTCCAAAATCAGCATTATTAAATGAACATTTCTTTTTTTCAATTTCAACAGGGCTGTGGTCAGAACATATGACATCAATTGTTCCGTTTTGAATTTGCTTAATTATTTCTTTAATTATTTTTTTATCTCTTATTGGGGGGAATAATTTTAAATTTGTATCAAAATCACTTATCATTTCATCAAATAAAATTAATTGATGAGCCGCAATATCACAAGAAATATTTACTCCTTTTTTCTTTGCCTTATTTATTAAATTAAATGATTTTTTAGTTGATACAGTTGAAAAATGCAATTTTCCGTCACTATATTCAGTCAAATCAATATCTCTTGCTATTCTAATTTCTTCTGCGATGTTTGGAATTCCTTTTAGTCCTAACATTGTACTCATCTTCCCCTCATTGATTTGTCCTTCAAGGCACATATTATTATCATAGCAAGTCACCATAATTGTTGAATTAAATTGCTTTGTGTATTCGATTGCAATTTGCATTAGCATAGCATTATCAATAGATTTCTTGTCATCTGTAAATGCAATAGCTCCATTTTGTTTCATGTCATATATTTCTGTAATTTCTTTTCCATCCATATTTTTAGTTAATGACCCAGTTGGATAGACATCAATTATATTGTTTTCATTTTTCTTAAAAATGGAAATAATATCAGATGAATTTTGGATGGGTGGATTTGTATTTGGCATATGAACTATACCTGTAAATCCTCCACTACAAGCAGCATTTAATCCAGATTTAAAATCTTCTTTAAATTCTAATCCTGGTTCATAAATTCTGGTATGAATGTCTATGAATCCAGGGCATATATGTAAATTTTTACTTTTAATTTCAATATATGGTTCATTTAGCGTTATTCTTTTTTTTATTTCGTGAATTTTAGTTCCTTTAACTAGAACATCTCTTTTCTTTCCATGAAAAATAGATTTCGGGTCAATTATTGTTGCAGATTTTAATAAGTAGTTTATTGTCTCCAAAATTTTAAAAGTAAAAGTTCAATTAAAAATAAGAAAATAGACGCATAAATTAGGAATATAGATAGATCTATTGTCTCTTTTCCTAGCGTTTTATTTTTATCAAATGTATTTAAATTTAATCCCAATTTTGCTAAGTTTTTAGAGTAGTCTTCATCTTTTTTGACTTTCCCTTCATTCCTGTCGTAATTTAGACTCAAAAAACTTTCTAAAAATACATCGTTATTGTTTTTTTGAAAGATAGTATAATTACCACTTTCTTTTATTTCATTATTTAATTTCAAATAATTTGTGTTTTTTATTCTTTTTAAATCTGGGAAAAAAGATATTTCTTCTTTATTATTTTTATATAATTTAATTAAAGGAATATTGCCGTCTAAAATACTATTGTCAATCTCAACTTCTAAATTTTTTTTAATAATATCAAATAAATACTTAGTGTTTTTATTTCTACTTATATTATGCATAATTGGCAAAAATAATGCATGATTAGAAAAATTATTATAATTTAGTGGGCTAGAACAGAAAAAGATACTACCATTTTTTCTTTTATATTCTGTGAAAAATAAATCATTGTTGACGATTTTAAGAATACTTTCTCTGTTTTTTGTTAAATTGTTTTTTTCAGTTTTATAATAACTTTGAATTTTAGGAAGATTAATATTCTTATTCACTTCTTTGAATACATTGGTAAATATCCAGTGATTCAGATTAATAAAATCCGTTTTAGTGTCACTTATAGTCCATTCTAAAATGTTGTCTATTTCATAATAATTTAGAAATCTATTATATGAATCTTTGTTTATATCTTTTGATGGGATAATTAGTATATTTTTTCCTTTTTCTAGGATTTTATTAGTATTAAAATTAAGTCCTGAAGGCAACTCATTTAAATGGTCAAAAATAATTAAATCGTAATTTTTTAATTCAGTAATTTTAATTTGGCTCTTGTTGTATTTTGTTAAATTAAATAATGGATCACTAAAGACAGAGACTAATTCTATAGATGGACTATCTTCATAAATACATAAAATATTAATTTTTTTATTAATGCTATATGAGAAAAAAAAGGTATTGTCGTATTTATAGTTATCATTTACAAATAATTCAATTCTACCTTTAATATTACCATCTTCACTATTAATAATATCAATTTCTTTTTTAACAATGGAATGTTTTGGTAAACTTATATTATAAACTCCACGTTGCTTTTCGTTTATATATAATTTGAATTGAGCTAATTCTAAATCTGTTTCTCCATGATTTTCAAATTCTATAATTAATTTTCCCTTTTCATTTTTTTGGTGAAAGGAGTGTTCAAATCCGCAGTTGTTAATACTTATATTGCTATTGATTAAATCTGAAACTTTAATAATATTTAATTGATCAATAGTGTCTAAATTACAATTGGAATTTGAAATGAAATTAAAATCATAATCAGATAAAATAAATTTATGTAATATTTTTTTTTCCTTAGAAATGTTTTTTTGCTTTTCAATGATACTACATATAGATGAATTGAAAGGAGAAGGTTCGATTGATTTAACTATTTCAATTACTTTTTCTTTGTTATAAAATTTTTGATTATTATAAGAGAAACTATTTGTAATAATATTAATTTTTTGGCTTTCATCTAAGCTATTAATTATACTTAATGCGATTTCTTTTGCCTCTTCGATTAAATTTTTACTTGTTTCAGGATTGATAATATCCATACTTAATGAATTATCTATATATATCGAAATAGAGTCAGTAATTGGGATTTTTTTATTATTTATGCTTGGTTTTGTAAATGCTAATACTATTGTTGTCACAAGCATTAACCTGGAAAGTAAAATTAGCCAGTTTCTAATTTTTCTTTTCTTTTTGCTTTTATTTTTAATATTTTTCAAAAAAAGGACATTACTGAAAAATACTTTTTTATGTTTTCTTAGATTAAATAAATGAACTATGATAGGGATTATCAGTAAGATTAAAAAATATAATATTGAAGGGTTCTCGAATTTCATCGAGTAACAAATCTACAATTTTATTATTGTTTTATGAAACAATACCATTCTCTAAAGTGATTGTTCGATCGCAAAGTTGTGCTAAATCATTGTTGTGAGTAACAATAATAAAAGTTTGATTGTATTTAGTACGTAATATATTAAATAAATTATGCATAATTTTGGCTTGTTCAGTATCTAAATTACCTGATGGTTCGTCTGCTAGAACTAAATCAGGTTTGTTGATTAGAGATCTAGCTATGGCAATTCTCTGTTGTTCCCCGCCAGATAAATTAGTGGGGAAGCTATCTTTTTTATCAATTATATTCAGTGTCTCCATTAATTCATAAGCATATTCTTTACTTTCTTTAAAATTACGCTTAATAAAAGCGGGCATACAAATATTTTCGAGAACGGTAAACTCTGGCATTAAGTGATGGAATTGAAATACAAATCCTATTTTTTGGTTTCTAAAATTACATAATTCAAGTCCTTTTAAATTATTAGTTTCTTCTCCATTAAAAATTATTTTTCCTGAATCCATATTTTCAAGTTTTCCTATAATTTTTAATAATGTTGTTTTGCCCGCTCCAGATGGGCCTACAATGGATAATATCTCTTTTTTTGAAATTGAAAAACTAACATCTTTAAGAACATGTAAGTCCCCATATGATTTGTTTATATTATTTAGTTCTATCATTTTTTAATTTTAAATTATTATAATCTAAATAGTAAGTTAATTTTAAAGATAATGAATTAAGCATAGGAGAATCAAATGTATTAATTATGTTATTGTAGAAGTTTGCTTCTAGTTCGTTTGTTTCTGATAGTAGTTGGTTTTTCCAAAAAAGTGACAAAAATGATCCAGGAGATATTTGATAAGAAAAAGAAAAATCAATATTCCAAGAGTTAAAGTTAATATCGGAATCTTCAATAATTGAATTAGTTTCATTTAAATTACCATCATTATTTAATATATAAAAGTCTTTATTTTCAAACCTTGACCAGTAGTGGCGTAATATTACATTAATATACATTTTAGTATTTAATGTATAATCAAAAATAAGTTTATTAGTATATGTTAATTGATTTCTTTTTGAAAAAATAATCTCATTATTTTCATTACTAATATATCCAAATTGATTTTTCTCATCTTCTCTTACATATACGTAAATAAATGAAAAATGATCGTTCAACCTTACTCTAGGAGATATCCTGAGATAAAGTTTATTATTTTTATTTTCTTTAGTAAACTTTACTCCTAGCCTAGTATCTAGTGCAAATTTCTTACGATAATCACTTGATGTGTAAATAGATGAGTTTAATCTTGCAGGTCTTAAAAACACTCTACCACTTGTTCTTGATTCATTATAATCATGTTCTTCAAAATTATATTTAGTACTTACACCTGTAAATAAGTGATTTTTCCAAACAACATGAAATTTTGATTCTAATTCTAATTGTTTATAGTCAAAAGGTTTATATAACATTTTATGTTCTGCTTCAAATTCTGCCTCTGCTTTGATTATTTTTCCAATTGGTTCAAAAATGTAGTAACCAAGTCCTAAATTAGTAACTACTTCATTATTGTCTCTTAAGTATCCTAGATCATTATGGTCATATCTGTCACTTTCAATATAATTAGACATTTGAAATCTAAATTTACCTTTAATTTTTTCAGCTTTAATAAATGATAAAAACCCCAATTCATTTGATTCGTTTAAATTAATTTGGCTAAAATTTATTTTAGATGATAAATTATAAATATTCTTTTTTTCAGTAAGACTTAAAAGAATTGAGCTAACATTAGCGTTTCTATAGTATTTGTTAAATCTTTTAACATTTGTATTTGTAAATGTTAAACTAGAATTTTGGTTAAATGTCTGATCAATAACAATCAAGTTGTAATTTGTCAATGGTTGTAATAATTCTTCCCTAATTGAATTTTCATTTTCTAAAGAAATATAAGTTTTATTTGTTACAGCATTAAAAACACCAATTCCTAAATTGTTTTTATTTCTTCCAGAAATCTTTGTCGCATTAATTATAGGAATAGCACTCGGTAAATTTGTAATCTCATCACCTTCGCTTGTTTCAAAATCTGGAACTTGACCAATTCTTCTTGAGTAGAAAAGACCAGCTTTATTGAATAAATCTGTTCCTTCTGTAAAAAAAGGTCTATTTTCATCGTATCTTATTTCAAAAGGAGAGGTGTTAAGAATTAAATCATCACTTTTTGTTTGTCCGAAGTCAGGTATTAAAGTCATATCAAGTGTAAAATTCTCGCTAATTCCATATTTTAAATCTAAACCCCCATTAAAATAAAATTGATTTGCTTCATCATAGTTTTCATAATAAATACTAGTGTATGGATATAAAGACAATCTAATTGGTGGAGTAATATTTTTAATTCCGGTAAGTAATCCATCTTGATTAGATCTTAATGACTGCTCAATATCTACAAAATTCCATGAGTAGAATTCACGATACCTTCTAATCCCTCGAACCATATTTAAACCCCATTCTTGTATTTGTTTATTTGGAAAACGAATTGCTGAGTATGGTATTTTCATTTCTATAAACCATCCTTTGTTAGAATAACTAATTTCACTTTCCCATACAGCATCCCAGTTCATATCCAAATTTTGACCATTAAAAATTCCATCAAACTGCACACCCGCTGCTGTTACTCCAAAATTAAATTGATTCAAACCATCATTAAACGGATTTAACCAAATTTCAAACATGTCTGCATTTTTATTTTTCTCGTCTCTTGGTCCAAATTCTTTTAAAATCTCATAGGATCTGGAATCAAATAATTTTGCTCCAATATATAAGGCTTCGTTATCATATAATACAATTACTTCTGTTTTTTCTGTTGACCTCTCACTTTTTCCATTATAAGGTTCTAGCATTAAAAAATTTTGAGCAGATTTAGAGTCGTACCAATAATCTTCATCTAAAATTCCATCAATTTTTGGTGGTAAAGAAATTCTAGTTGCCGATAGCTCCTTTCTGTCTTGTGAGAACAAAACAACACTGAGTAAAAAAAATACTAAAATTATTTTTTTCATTTGAAGCATAAATATAATTAAAGGTCGTGTTTATTTTAACTAAATAAACTATTTTTGTTCAACAACAAATAATAATATGAATATACACGAATATCAAGGTAAAAATATTTTATCAAATTACGGGGTTAATGTACAAAGAGGTTATGTAGCTGATAACCCAAAATTAGCATGTTCTATGGCTGAAAAATTATCCAATGAAACTGGGACAAATTACTTTGTAGTTAAAGCTCAAGTTCATGCAGGAGGACGAGGAAAAGGAGGTGGAATAAAATTAGCTAAAAGTATTGACGAGGTTCGTATGCACTCCGAGGCTATAATTGGAATGAATTTAATTACTCCCCAAACAAGCCAAGAGGGGAAAAAAGTTAATCAAGTTTTAATTGCTGAAGATGTTTATTATCCTGGACCCAAGGAGATAAGCGAAATGTATATTTCTGTATTATTAAATAGAAAATCAGGAAGAAATATTATTGTTTATTCAAGTGAAGGTGGTGTTGATATAGAAGAAGTTGCAGCTCGTACACCTGAAAAGATTTTTAAAGAAGAAATAGATCCTAGTGTTGGTTTAACAAAAAAACAATGTCAAACTATTTCAAGCAATTTGGGATTAGAAGATGAAGCAAACTCAAATATGTGTGATTTTATAAGTAGTTTGTATACAGCTTATCATGAATCTGATGCTTCACTCTTTGAAATAAACCCAGTAATAAAAGCATCTGATGATAAAATTATTGCTGTAGACGCAAAAGTTACTCTTGATGAAAATGCATCTTTTAGACATCCTGATCATCAAGAAATGAGAGATTTTAGAGAAGAAAATGATTTAGAAGTAGAAGCTTCTCAAGCTAATCTAAGTTACGTTAAGTTAGATGGAAATGTTGGGTGTATTGTAAATGGAGCAGGGCTAGCAATGGCAACAATGGATATAATTAAATTAGCTGGAGGAAATCCTGCTAACTTTTTAGATGTTGGTGGAACAGCTGATGCAAGTAGGGTAGAGAAAGCATTTAGAATAATTTTAAAAGATAAAAATATTAAAGCTATTCTCGTAAATATTTTTGGTGGTATTGTAAGATGCGATAGAGTAGCTCAAGGTATTGTAGATGCTTATGAAAATATAGGTGAAATAAATGTACCAATAATTGTTAGACTTCAAGGTACAAATGCTGAGCAAGCAAAAAAAATTATTGAAGACAGTGGTTTAAAGGTTCACTCTACTACAATTCTTAAAGAAGCTGCTCAAAAAGTAAAGGAATTAGTTTAGTTTTTGTAAAATTTCTAATGTTTTTTCAGGGTCTGTTACAGTAAATATTTTGAATTTTCTTTTTTCTTTATTTAGTCTTTCTACTATTGGATAATCATTCCCACCTTTTTCTGTTTTATCACCAAAAAAATAAATCTCACCTGAAAGATCATTAAGAATTTGGCTTTTATTTGCTCCTTTAGGGTGTACGTCAATACTAATTTGACCACCTACTGAGGCTTCTAGTTCAGGAAATTTTTCCATTAATTTTTTACATATAATTTCTCGTTCTCTAGCAATTTTATCCCACTTATAATATTTTTCTCTCTCTATTTGAGGGCAGTTTCTTCCAATTGTAGAAAAATTAATTAATCCAACTCTTTCTTCTATGTGATTACCATATTTTTCTTCCCACTTAGTATTAGTTAGTATATTTTGAAAAAATGAATTTAGTTCTTTAGACAATGGAAAAGGTTTTTCGGAAATTAAATTACCTTTTTCCCATACTTGATTTCCGCAACTTTGATATGCTCTTGTAACGTTTTTCCATATTTCTATGCCAATTTGTTCAATTGTTTTATCCTTATCAGATCCAGTAATTAAGTATACTGATTTGTCTTTTATCCACGTTAAAAAAAAAGTTTTAAATTTTGGATCAATCGGTAATCTACTAGGTGTTAATGTCCCATCAACATCAAATAAAAAATGTATTTTTTTGTTCATTTAAAGTTATTGATTTTATAACCAGTCAGGATACCAGTACAATGGACCTGATCTATTTTCAAAGAATCTGTTCCTTTTCCGAACATTTCGGTAATCTTTTTTGTTATTAAAATATATACCAAGAGTTATTGAATGACTTCCTGCATAATGAGATGCAAGTGGGGATGTAGATATGTCATAACTGTATCCCAAAAAGAAAAACTGTGCATTTATTCCACACATTGGAACAATTGCGTTGTCACTAGTTCTCCATGAACTTCCAATCCAGAAGAAATCCATATATATCAATTTTAGGTTTAAATCAACTTGAGGGTCAGTAACTTTAGTTGACTTAATTAAAAATGAAGGTACCATTGCCCATGAACTTGCCCAGTCAAATTGAAAATTATAAGAGGAATGTAATAGGTAATGTTGTATACGATCATTTGTAAAATCATCGTTTGTACTAGGTTCAATTGATGGGATACCTATATACTCAGATTCAGCTAAGTTTGCTACAGAAAAACCAAAATCAAATCTATCATTAAAAAAATATATTCCGAAATTCACGTCTATATTTGAGCTTTTCTCTAAATCACCAACAAAAGTTGGATCAACTAGCTCATCTGCAGGATTATTAGGTTGAATTATTGTATTATCAAAAGACAAAGAATTAAATGTTGGACTAATTGCTAATGACATATTTAAGTTATTAAGCAGAGGGAATCTGTATGCAATAGTTGCTTGAAATCCTAGATTTTTTATAGGAAGTATTTGGTCTTGAAAAAGATATATACCCGCTGACCATCTATCATGAAATCCTCTGTAATAAGATAATGAAATTGTTTTTGGTGTTGGGTCTATACCAAATGCTTGCATATTATAGGACCCATTACCAAATCCTGAAAATTGATCTCTGTAATTTAATTTTAGTTGATTTTCCTCTGTAGTTCCGCAAATAGCAGAGTTTACCATATATGGATTAAACATATACTGGCTGTAAAGAGGAAGTTGTTGAGCACTTAATCTATTTGAAATAGAAGAGAGTATAATAAATAAAATTAGCAGTTGTATTTTTTTCATTTTTATCTTTTTATCGTAACAGCACCGTATATTGGTTCTTCATTTTCTTTATAATTAATTAAAAAGTAATAATTACCAAATGGTAAATTTTCTCCTTCGTATGTTCCATCCCATGAATTAAAATAACAATTGTTATTACAATCAAAAACTAGTTGCCCCCACCTATTATAAATCTGCACAGTTGCATCAGGATAAAATAGTAAATCATTAACTACCCATTCATCATTTGTCCCATCACCGTTTGGAGTAAATACTGTGGGAATATCTAATAGGCATGACTCTTCTATCGAATCTACTTCAAAATTATGAGTAATTTGGCATCCGTTGAAGTCAAATAAAACTAATTCATATTCTCCAACAGTCAAATTTTCAATAGTTCCATTAGAAGATGTGTTTTCATCCACTTCTATCTCATCAATGTATAATATATATGGTCCATCTCCATTAAGGAAATAGGTATAGTAGCTTTCATTATTGTCATCTATATATGGAGTTCCTCCAGAAGGTTCTAAGGAAATATATCCGTCATTTGCATCTTCACATGCAGCTGGTCCATCTGCAAGTCCCCATAAAGGAGGATTAATTTCAAAATTAAATGGATCGTCAATTGGAAAAGGATTTGGATCTGTTGACACCCCACATGCTACATTTCCATTTATGTCGTTAACAATAACGGTATATTCTCCTTGTACTAAACCACTGACATCTTGATTGGTACTAATAAGATCTCCATCTTCATTATACCATGCATACGAATAAGGAGGTTGACCACCTGTAACAGATATATTTATTGAACCGTCATTAATAATTCCTTCCTCTTCTTCAGAACAACTTACATCATTAAAAGAATCAACATTAACTATCATTTGAGGAGGAGAATCTAAAGTTATGTTATGTTGAACTTGACAGCCATTAGCATCAATAATACCTAATTGACCTTCACCAGCACATAAACCATTAACAATTTCTGCGTAGCTAAATGAGTTTGAAATAACTTCGATACCATTCCAGAAATAGTTATATGGTGCTGTGCCGCCTACTACATTGACTTGTATAGAACCGTCACATCCTTCTTCACAAGAAGTATTCCATCCTCCTAAAACTTCAAGGAGTATTGGTGGAGGAACCGTTAATTCTATTGGTTCAATTATCGTAAATTCTTGTTCAATAACACAGTTATTATTTGCATCAAAAATATCTACACTAATAATTCCTGGTGGTAAGTTTTCTCTTTCATCATTACCAATTAAAGTAACTCCATCGCTCCAGTCAACAATGTATGGTGGTGTTCCACCGCTAATATTTAAATCAATAAATCCATCATTTTGACCAAAGCAGGAAATATTTTCAACTTCAGGTTCTATACTGAAGTTACCATCTTCAATTGTGAAGCAAATAGATTGAATTTCGTTTGTTACGGAATTTAAAATTTGACAAGTATATTCTCCTGCGCATAAATTTTCAACTGTTAGAGGGTCATTTTCAACTGTTGTAAGAAGTTCTCCTTCGCAGTTAATCCAGTTAGGAATATATATAATATCATCAGCAATATCAAAGTCTATTTCTAGACTAGCTATACCATCACAATTACCAGTTCCACAAGTTTCAATTGTTTCTACACTTGCCCATTCAGTAGGTATTGGTTCATCAAAAATATTGAATGTCCATGACTCTTGACATCCGTTATAATCAGTAATTATAACTTGGTAATTACCAGGTGAAAGGAAGTTGTTATATCCATTTGTACCAAAACCATTAACATCATTATCATCTGGATCTTCAATTAAATCATATGTTAATGTACTCTCATTAAATTGGTACCATTCGTCTTGGTATGGTGGTGTTCCACCATCAACAAATATTGTTGCCATTGTTGGGCAACCTCCACATGTAGCGTAATCACTAGATGAAACAATTAATGGATTTGGTTCATTAACTGTAAAGTTGTGAGTAAAAGTACATGGTGGGGTAGTAGTAGTATTTGTTATACTAACAGTGTAGGTACCTGCATATAAATTATTAGGATCATAAGAACCCCATTCCACTGAAAATATTCCGTCAGATTCTAATATTGGGATACCATCAGAGTAAAGTGTAATATTATTAATTGAGCCTGTATTATTACCTGTGCAATCTACATTCTCTATAGTTGCATCAACAATTACATTACCATCATAAGAGTAATCAAACCCAACAATATCATCAATTGTAAAGTTAATTGTATCAGCAGTACAACCATTTTCATCAGTAACAATAACTTCGTATTGACCTGGTGCTAATGGACTAACTGACTCTGCAGTTGATGCCCATGGAGAATCTAAATTTGACCATTGATAAGTATATGAACCTGTTCCCCCAGTAACTTCTAATTCTGCACTAGCAGGTATTAGAGGATTATAATTACAATCTACATTAAATGTAAATACTTCCGCTTCAACACATTCAGGAATATTTGTCAAATTAAATGTTTGTACAACTGGACATTGGGTAACAACACAATCTGTGACTTGTACAGTATAAATACCTGGAGATAAATCACTTAAATTTTGATCTGTACTCCAAATAGTTGATGCCTCAGTTTCTTCATCAAATTCTCCATTTAAGTTTAAGTCATCGAACCATATAATGTCATAAAATTCTGTTCCGCATACTGCTGCTTGTGATCCTCCGGTGATTCCTAAATTTATATATGCATCATTTTCTCCACAACAACTTATAGCAAAGTCATTAAATTCATCAAGAGAGGTAGTAGTACTTGCTAAACTCAGCTCTGGAAAAGATTCTATTTCAAAAGGTAAATACTCTGGACAGCCACAAGGATCTACTAACATAGCAATGTAGCAACCTGCTGTAAGGTCATCAATTACTGGGTTAAATGGATCATCTGAAATTACTAAATCAAATCCAACACCTGTATCAAAATTACCCTCTCCATCCGGAATTCCATCACAATCAACATCATATAACCATTGAATCCAACTAGGTTCAACATCAGCAACACTTGATGGATCGCACCCACCACCTGTGTAAACCATTGATGCAGAACCGAAGCATCCAGGTTGGTCGAGTAAATAGAATAGTGTTAGATTTCCTTCCATTTCAGGAGTTTGATCAATATTGACTTCAAGATCTTCGGTACATCCGTTTGAATCAATAATATTAATTCTATAAGTTCCACTTATAGTTGTTAACTCTTCTCCTTCTTGAACGATAATATCTTCTTCATCAAATATTTCATTTTCATTAATATCTTCATACCAGTTTACAATATATGGTTCACAACCTCCATTAATTTCTGCTACTGCAGTACCATCTGAAAGACAATTTGTTGCTAAAGTAGTGACAATATTTACAGTTATTTCATCAGGTTCTGTAATAGTAAATTCAAAGTCTTTACTGCAGCCGTTGGAATCTGTAATTATCAGTGTATATGTTCCTGGTAAGATATCATATATATTTTGTGTATTGTTATCTGTATCTTGCCAAAAGTATTCATAATAAGTCTCTCCTTCATCATTTATAAATGGGGTTCCACCACTTACACTTAAAATCTCTATATAGCTTCCCGCTACATCACCGTTACATGCAAAATTGTATTCGCAATAATTAGATTCTAAAAATTCTGTAATAATAATATCTTCAGGTTCTGTAATAACTATATTATCTTCACTTGTTATATTTCCATTCGCATCAGTTACAATCACAGAGTAGGATCCAGAGCATATATTTGAAATATTTTGTTCATTACTAGTAAATCCATCAGGTCCACTCCATGAGTATTCATAAGGTTCACAGCCACCACTAATTTCTAGATTTATTTCCCCGTCACAAGATTCGAAACACGAAACACCATATCCGTTAAAGTTAGAATGACTCTCTGTAACAATTAGTTCATCAGGTTCAATCAAATTAAATTCAAATGTAGCAGGTGTAAATCCGTCTAAACCAATGTTAGTTGCTGTTTCACTATCAGAAATTATAACAATATAAGTTCCGGCTTCTAGGTTTGATATATTTTGTTCAGTACTAGAGAAACCATTAGGTCCTGTCCATTCAAATGTATAAAAGGGTTCTTCATCAAATGGAACTCCTCCATATGGATTAAGATTAATACTACCGTCTAATAAGTTGTTTCCACTAATATTATATGGAAAATCACAATATTCGCTTATAGACTCATTAGCAACAATTTGTTCAGGGTCATAAATTGTTATTGTAGCAGTTGAAATTATTTCATTTGGTTCTAAAGAACAATTAGGATCAATAGCGCAGTTATATGTGAATTCATCACAGAATGGTTCATCATCAACTGTTCCTATTACTCCATCTAAACCTGCTCCACCATTATTATCTTCAATTGTAAGAAAATAAGTACCTTCAACTAGATTGTAAATATTTTGATCTGTACTTGTGAATCCGTTTGGTCCTGTCCAAAAATAATTATAAGGTGAAGTACCTTGGCTTAATTCAATTTCAATAAATCCATTGTCTCCATCTACCCAAGTAGGGCCATTAATTGCAGTTAAATCTACATTAGGAGGATTATTAGCTTCTAATGTTTCATTTATTATATAGGGTTCACAATTGTAGATGTCTGTAATATAGATAGTATAGTTTCCTTGTGCCAAATTGTTCTCTTCTACAGTTCCGTCAATAGATTCAATAATTTCTGTTGATATGATTCCCGTACCATATTCTTCAAATTCTATTTCGTATGTATATGGTGGTTCTCCACCTGAAATATCAATGTATATCAATCCGTCATCTGAATTACAACCAGTTAAGTTTTGAATATTTGTAACTACAGCAGTCACTGGAGGTATATCATTGATTGTAAATTCATTGGAATAATTTCCGCATAATTGATCAGTTGCAATTACATTGTATGTCCCTGGTTCTAAATTCGTTATATTTTGACTTGTACTATTAAATCCGTTTGGACCTGTCCAGTTAAATATATAAGGTTCACATCCTCCAGTTACATCTAACTCAATCGAGCCATCATTAACTGTTGCACAGGTAAGACTAAAAACTGATTCTATTATATTAAATATTTCCGGTTCAGTAATTTCAATCGAAGGAATATTAAATGTACAGCCATTAGCATCTGTAATATCAACAGAGTATGTTCCTACACCAAGATTAGAAATATCTTCAGTAGTTTCTCCATTAGACCAAGCAAATGAATAAGGTTCACAA
>PAZG01000038.1 GCA_002715445.1 Flavobacteriales bacterium
ACCTAAAAACTTATCTAAACTTTCAAAGTTAGTAGTATCAAATAAAGCAGATTTAGGAATTGCTGTCGACCCTGACGTAGATAGATTGGTTTTTGTTTGTGAAGATGGATCTTTTTTTGGTGAAGAGTATACCATTGTAGCTATTGCAAGTTATTTACTTTCATATAAAAAAGGAAATACTGTATGTAATTTATCTTCTTCAAATGCTTTAAAAGACATAACTATTTTAAATGGTGGTAATCATTTTTATTCAGCAGTTGGAGAAGCTAATGTAGTTTCTGTTATGAAAGAAAATAATGCTATTTTTGGTGGTGAAGGAAGTGGTGGTGTTATTTTCCCTGATTTGCACTACGGTCGTGATGCTTTGGTGGGTATTGCTTTATTTTTATCTTATTTGTCAAGAGATCAAATTTCATTACTACAATTAAAAGAAAAAATGCCAAAATATTATATGTTGAAAGATAAAATTAATGTTTCTGAACATTTTGATTTGGATTTTTTTAAATTAAAATGTCATGAAATTTTTACTAATGTTAGTGATGTTCTTTTCACAGATGGTGTCAGGATAAATTTTAATTGTAAAAGTTGGGTACATATTAGAAAATCTAATACTGAACCAATAATTAGAATTATAAGTGAGTCTACTTCAAAAGAAAAAGTTAGTAGTTTAATTAATGATGTAATTAATAAATTAAAAAAAATATAATAGTGAATATATACTTAGATAATGCAGCAACAACAAAAATAGATAGTGAAGTTGTTAATGTAATGACAGATTGTTTAAAAAATAGATATGGTAATCCATCTTCAATACATGCTTTTGGTAGAAAAAGTAGATCTTTGATTGAATGTTCAAGACAAAAAATTGCTGAATTAATTGATGCTTCTCCTCAAGATATATATTTTACATCTGGGGGCACTGAAGCTGATAATATGGCAATTAGAGGAGCAGTTAGGGATCTTAATATTAAAAATATAATTACATCTAAAATTGAACATCCTGCAGTAATAAATACAATGTCTCATTTAAAAAGAAAAAATAAAGCAAATATTTATTATGTTGATCTTAGTCCAAATGGCATAGTAGATTTAAACCATCTTGAACATCTTTTAAAAACAAATAAAAATACATTAGTTAGCTTAATGCATGCTAATAATGAAATAGGAAATTTAATATGTTTGAATAAAGTAAGTACTTTATGTTTGAAGTATGGAGCATTATTTCATTCTGACACAGTTCAAACTATAGGTCATATTCCTATAAGTGTCAAAGAAACACCAGTAGATTTTTTAGCCTGTTCAGCTCATAAAATTCATGGGCCAAAAGGTATTGGTTTTTTATATAAAAAAAATTCTGTAGATATAACCCCTTTAATTCATGGTGGTTCTCAAGAAAATAATATGCGAGGAGGAACAGAGTACTTGCATGGAATTGTAGGTTTATCAAAAGCAATGGAAATTGCATGCAAAAATTTAGAAAAAGATAAAAAACATATTTTAGGACTAAAATCAAGAATGATTCATAAACTTAATGAATCAATTCCTGAATTAAAATTTAATGGTCAATCTAAAGATTTAGAAAACAGTTTATATACTATTTTAAGTATATCTCTTCCTAATCAAGATTACTCTGATTTATTGCTATTTAATTTAGACTTACTAGGAATTGCTTGCTCTGGTGGTAGTGCTTGTAGTTCTGGAAGCTCATCTCCTTCACATGTTATATCACAACTTAAAAATCGAGAAAATAGAATAAATATTAGATTTTCTTTTAGTAAATACAATACAAAAGAAGAAATCGATTATGTAGTAGAAAAACTAGCCTATTTAGTCTGTTAAGATGTTTAATAGTAGTGAAGCCTCCTTACTTTACTAATATATTTACAAAGCCTGATGACTTGTTTTGTATATCCAAATTCATTGTCATACCAAACATATAATGTAATACTTTTTTCATTCTTTCCAATTAAAGTTGAATTTGAATCAAAAATAGAGCATCCACTAGTTCCAATTATATCAGATGATACCAATTCAGTATTTGTTGAGTATTTAATTTGATTTACTAAATCACCCTCTAAAGCAGCTTGTCTTAACAATTCTTGTATCTCTTTTTTACTCGTTTTATTAGCTATATTTAAATGAATAATTGCTAAAGAACCATTTGGGGTTGGTACTCTTATTGCATTTGCTGTAAGTTTGCCATCTAGATTAGGAATAATTTTAGAAATTGCTTTACCAGCTCCAGTTGATGTTATAACCATATTAACTGCAGCGGCACGACCTCTTCTACTTTTTTGGTGCATATTATCTAATAGGTTTTGATCATTTGTATATGCATGAATTGTTTCAATATGTCCAGAAATAATCTTTTTTTCATTATTAATTACATGTAAAATCGGAGCTATTGCGTTTGTTGTACATGAAGCTGCAGAAAAAATATTTTCATTTTCTATATCTATATTTTTATGATTAACTCCATAAACGATATTAGGTATAGATTGACCTGGTGCAGTAAGTATAACTTTTTTAATTTCATTATTAAGATGCGTGCTTAAACTTTCTTTATCTTTTTTAACACCAGTACTATCAATTAAAATTGCATTATTTATTCCAATACTTTTATAATTAATGTTTTCATTTGAACTTAAAAACTTTATATTTTGACCATTGACAATAATACTATTCTCTTTATAATTTATTTCTAATGAACCAGAGAATCTACCATGTACTGAATCTTGGAGCAACAAAGATGCTCTTTTATTTATCGATTTTTCATCAATTGACCTTACAACAATGGCTCTTAATCTTAATTGTTGCCCTTTACCTGCTTGTTTTATTAATTCCCTAGCGCATAACCTTCCAATTCTCCCAAAACCATATAAAACAACATCCTTTGGTTTTGGCTTTACATCTTTATTATTAATTAAGAAATTTAATTTTTCGCTAAGAAAATCAAAATGATTTTTAAAATTGTCTTTTTGATCAATCCATTCATGAGTTAGTTTTCCAACATCAATTTTAGACGGACATAGATTTAATTTATATAGCTCTTGAGTTATTTTTGATGTTTCAAAAACACTTATAGGTTTTTTTACAAAGTTTTTTGCATAATGATGTAAGCGTAAAATTTCTGTAATATTAATATCAATTAAATGTCTTCTAAAAAAAACTAATTCCACACCTTTTTCATATAGTAATTTGCCAGCAAAATTAATTAGTTCGATTACAGTTTTTTCTTTTTCTATGTATTTTTTAAAATCATTTTTATATTCATTATCTATGCTCATTTTAACAAAATTATAAGTCTTGTTAAATCTAAGATTTTATTTATTTATTTTTATAAAAATTAAATGAAATTTAAATTAATGAAATTCTTTAAGTATCAAGCTACAGGAAATGATTTTATAATTATCGATAATTATGGTAAAGAAATTAAGTTAACTTCTGATCAAGTAAAAAAAATATGTGACAGAAGATTTGGTGTAGGGGCTGATGGTTTAATTTTATTAGAAGAGAAAGAAGGTTATGATTATTCTATGATATATTACAATTCAGATGGTAATATATCTACATTTTGTGGAAATGGTAGTAGATGTCTTGCTCACTTTGCTCATAAAAAAAAGTTATTTAAGCATAAAGCTCATTTTTTTGCAAATAACAGTAATTATCTTGCTTTCATACAAAAAGGTTTAATTTCTATTAAAATGCCAAATATTTCTAATTTTAAAATAAATGATGATGGTACTATTTTTATTGACTCAGGTTCTCCTCATGTTGTTTTATTTAGAAAAAATGTTAATAAAATTGATGTTATTAATTTAGGTAGAGAAATAAGATACTCTGAAATGTATAGTCAGAATGGAGTAAATATTAATTTTGTAGAAGAAATTAATAAAAGTCTTAATGTTCGAACTTATGAAAGAGGAGTTGAAAATGAAACTTTATCTTGCGGTACGGGCGCAGTGGCAGCTGTAATTGCTTCTCATATAAATGGACTTATAGAGTCTGGAAATGTAAATGTCAAAACTAAAGGAGGAGATATAAAAGTTAGTTATAATTATGATCTTAATTTATATAAAGATATTTATCTTTCTAGTGATGTTTCATTAGTTTTTTATGGCGAATTATAATGAAAAAGTTATTTCATTATATATTATTACTTTTTGTTTTTTTTGTAATTTTTTTTTACTTAAAAAAAATAATTCTAAAGGATAATGTAAATATCACAACAAACTCATCTTCTTCCCCTCATTTAAATATTTATGCAGATATTAATCACTTAGGAATAAATGCTTGTAAAGATTGTCATTTCGATATTTATGAAACATTTATTGGTAATGGCATGGGAAGATCATTTAATTATGCAAAAAAAGAATATAGTTCTTCTATTTTTGATTCTATTTTATATGATAAAAAATTAGATATTTCATATTATCCACACTGGAATAATGATTCTTTATTTGTCAATAAATATTATCATAAATTTGACTTAATTGATTCTAATTATATTGATTATATTATTGGTTCAGGTCACCACACAAATTCTCACATTATTAATCAAAATGGTTATTTATATCAAGCTCCATTTACCTTTTACACTCAAGACAGTATTTTAGATTTTCCACCTGGATTTGAATCTGGAAACAACTCAAGATTTGAGAGGGAGATTGGACTAGAGTGTATGACATGCCACAATGCATATCCTGACTTTGTTTTAGGCTCAACAAATAAATTCAATAAAATACCAAAAGGAATTGATTGTGAAAGATGCCATGGTCCTGGTGAACTTCATGTTAACAGTATTGAGTCAGGTAATTTAGTAGATACCTCAATTTATTTTGATTACACAATAGTTAACCCTGCTAGTTTGTCAATTGAATTGCAAAATGAAATATGTTCAAGATGCCATATTCAAGGTAATAGTGTTTTACAATATGATAAATCTTTTTATGACTTTAGACCAGGTATGTATTTAAATGAAGTTATGGATATATATTTTCCCAGATATGAAAATGCTGAAGATGAGTTCATTATGGCATCTCATGTAGATAGATTGAAACAAAGTGAATGTTTCATAAAATCAGATAATAAAATATCATGTATAGATTGTCATAATCCACATAAATCTGTTCATCAAGCAGATCCTGCTATATATAATTCAACTTGTTTTTCCTGCCATAATAATAATGATTGTAATGAAAATTTTGAAAATAAAGAAAAATTAAATAATAATTGTGTTTCTTGTCATATGAGAGAATCATCAACTATAGACATTCCACATGTAACTATAACCGATCATAAAATTTCTATTCCCAATGAAAAAACAAACCATATGGAAAAAAAATTTAAAGGTTTGGAATGTGTTAATAATGATAATCCTTCAGTCTATAGTATTGCAAATGCATATCTTCAGGAATATGATAGATTTTCTCAGAATCCAGCATATCTAGACTCTGCTTTTAATTACTTAAGATTTATAGATATGTCAACTAAAGAAGGTTTATATTCAAGCATATATTATTTTTTCTTATCAAAAGAATTTAATAAAATATCTGAAATTATTTCAGATAAAGGAAAAGATAAAATTTTAGAAATATTTAATGTGAAACAATATAATAATTTTGATGCCTGGACATGCTATAGAATTGGTCAGGTCTTTTATAATCAAAAAAAATATAAAACTTCAATTTTATTTTTTGATCAAGCAACAAAATTATCCCCATATAACCTTAAATTTTTAGATAAATATGGTAATAACCTAATTTTAATTGATCAATTTGATGATGCTAAACTAATTTTTCAATCTATAATTAATGAAAATAATCAATATGTTTCTGCATATAATAATTTAAGTAGGCTTTATTTTAAACAATATTTATTGAGTGGTTATGAAGGTGATAAAAATTTGTCAAATTATTACTGTGATATTGCACTAAACATAGATCCTATAAATAAAAAAGGATTGTTAAATAAAATAGATTTAATTATAATTGAAAAAAAATATAGTGAAGCCAAATTACTTTTATCAAAAATTATAGATATATACCCTGATGAAAAAGACGCTAAATTATTATTAAATAAATTAAATGAAGAGAATTATAAAAACATATAATACTAAATTTTGGATTTTTCTTTGGGTTCTGTGTTACCTTTCTATTTTTTTAAGTATATACATTTATACTAATAATTTAAATACTCAGTATTTTAAACCTATTATAAAGCAAAAAGTAAATTTTGAAATTTATCCTAACACTAATTACGATGAGTTAATAAACGAATTGAAAAAAAAATTTAATGTTACAGATAATTTATTTTTCGACTCATATATTAATAAAAAAAATATAATTAATTTTAAACCAGGAAGATATGTTTTAGATACCTTGTTTTCATTTAATGATATTATCAATGAAATAAGAGTTCCTGATAATAGAAAAAAAGCACACGTTAATTTAACATTTAATGCAAGTAATAACTTTGATTTACTAGTATCTAATTATCTTAGATCCTTTCCAATTGAAAAAAATAAAAACTTTACCAATTCTGAAAAAACTATTGATTCTATAGATGTATTAAATGCAATATATAAATATGATTACAGCAATTATATTGATGTATCAATTGATAGTAATTTAATTAGGGCACTATATATACCTAACACATATCAATATCATTGGGATTTTTCTATAAATGAATTTATAAATACAACTTTATATAATTATGATCAGTTTTGGAGTAGTAAAGATAGAATAAATAAATTAAATGATTTAAATTCTAAATGGGATGTTAATTTCAATCCTATTGATGTAAGTATCTTAGCTTCAATTGTTTATAAAGAAGCAAAATTTGAAGAAGAATATGAAAAAATTGCTGGATTGTATTTAAATAGACTTGATATCAATATGAAATTAGAGGCTGATCCAACGGTTAATTATGCTTTTCAACAAAAAAATGGATTTGACACAACTTTAAATAGAGTATATAAAAAACATTTTAAAATTGATTCTAAATATAATACATACAAATATAAAGGACTTCCCCCTGCACCCATATGTATTCCATCAAAACAAGCTATTGAGGCAGTATTAAATGCTCAAAAACATGAATATTTATTTATGTGTGCAAAAGTAGAAATAGATGAGTTTAATAAATATATATACTTTCCAGGCTTACATTCATTTTCGAAGTCATATAAAAATCATAAAAAATATGCAAAAGATTATCATTATGCTTTAAATAAAATAAGAGATAATAAAATTTATAAAATATGTTATGATGATATAAATAATTGTTTTGATTAAAATATAAAATACTATGGATTTTTTAATTAATGATAAAGTTATATTTATTAATGAAAATTTAAGAGGAAAGATTATTAAAATAAAAGATGATATTTTGATAATTGAATGTAATAAAGTAGAAATTGAAGCAAATAAACATGATGTAATAAGAGTAAATGATAATTATAATAAAATATATTCAAAATTTAAAACAAAGAATGTTCTTGATGAACCTGTAAATGATTTTATTTCAGAAAATAAAATTCAAGATTTTAACAACGAGTTTAAAATTAATATTTCTAAAAATTTTGAGTTAGATTTGCATATAGAAGAGATCATTGAAAATTTTAGTTGTTTAAGTTCTCAGGAAATTTTGCAAATTCAAATGAATACTTTTTTTAAGGGTATTTTTAAAGCAAAAAGAATGGGTTTAGATTATTTAATAGTAATTCATTGAAAAGGAAAAGGAATTTTAAGAAAAAAAATTGTTGATTTTTTGGAAGAAAATGAAGCTAATTATTCCCCTGCTAACTATTTATTATATAAAGGGGGGGCCATTGAAATAAAAATTAATTAATCAATATCGCCTTATCGCTTGTTTATTCAAGAGGAAAGTCCGGACAACATAGAGCGCCATACTTCTTAACGGGAAGAATTTGTAAAAATTAGATAGTGCCACAGAAAATAACCGCCATTTTGGTAAGGGTGAAAATGTGAGGTAAGAGCTCACAGGGTTTTGTAGTGATATAGAACTCGGGTAAACCTTATGGGTTGAAAGATCAAATATACCAAGTTGTATTTATACTAATAGTTGCTCGCTATAACTTGAGGGGTAGATCGTTTGAATTTATTAGTGATAATAAATCTAGATAAA
This sequence comes from Flavobacteriales bacterium, assembly GCA_002715445.1. Classification (GTDB taxonomy): domain Bacteria; phylum Bacteroidota; class Bacteroidia; order Flavobacteriales; family TMED113; genus TMED113. Next base: position 8,152 of record PAZG01000038.1, read on the forward strand.
TGATAAGGGCTTATTTAATTAAGTACAGAATCCGGCTTATAGATAATGATTATTTATGGGGAATGATTATTTTCATTCCCCTATTTTTTTATTCAAATTCTGATAAATATCTTTCAGCATCAAGAGCAGCCATACAACCTGATCCTGCGGCAGTCACAGCTTGTCTATAAATAGAATCCTGAGCATCACCACTTGCAAATACACCTGGTAAATTTGTTAATGAAGAGTCAGGTTTAGTAATAATATACCCAACATCATCTGTATTAATCTGACCTTTAAAAATATCAGTATTAGGTTTATGACCTATAGCAACAAAAAAACCGCTTGCTTTAATTGTTATTTCTTTATTTGTTTTGTTATTAAGAACTTTAACAGAGTGAACACTTTCATTTCCAAGAATTTCTATAGTTTCATGATTAAATAAAGTTTCTATCTTAGAGTTTTCCATTACCCTTTTTGCCATTATTTTGGATGCTCTCATTTTATCTTTCCTAACTAATAAATAAACTTTATTACATAGTTTTGATAGATAAATAGCTTCTTCAGCAGCTGAATCTCCTCCTCCTACAATTACAACATCTTCTCCCTTAAAAAAAAATCCGTCACATACTGCACAAGCGGATACCCCAAATCCCATGTATTTTTTTTCAGATTCTAGACCTAAATATTTTGCAGATGCTCCTGTAGAAATAATTACAGTTTTTGATAGATATACTGTGTCGTTATTTGAAACTATTTTATGTATTCCACCTTTTTCTTTTGAAAAATCTACGCTTTTAACCATACCAGAAATTATTTTCGTTCCAAATCTCTCCGCTTGTTTTTTTAAGTCTAACATCATTTCAGGACCCATTATTCCTTCAGGATATCCTGGGAAATTTTCCACATCAGTTGTAGTTGTTAATTGTCCCCCAGGTTCTAGTCCTTCAATCATTATAGGATTTAAATTTGCTCTAGATGCATAAATTGCAGCCGTATAACCTGCTGGACCAGATCCAATAATTAAGCAATTGTAAATATTTTCTTTATTCATTTTTAATTATTCTATTATAAATTATTAATATTATTTTTTCTATGTTTAAACTTATGTTATTTTTATAAATTATGACACAAAAAACGCCTTTTTATTCTCATCACATCAACCTAGGAGCTAAAATAGTTGATTATGCTGGTTTTTCAATGCCGATTTATTACGATAGTATTAACGAAGAACATAACCAAGTAAGAGAAAAAGCTGGACTTTTTGATGTTTCTCATATGGGTCAAATTATAATTGAAGGTGATAGTGTTGTTGAGTATTTAGATAGAGTAACTACAAATAATATTTCAAAGCTATTTATAGGAAAAGTTCAATATTCGTGTATTCTAAATGATCAAGGTTTTGTTTTAGATGACTTATTAGTCTACAAAATTTCAGAAAATAAATTCATGTTAGTAGTTAATGCTTCAAATACCAAAAAAATAATTAATTGGTTAAATAAACAAAATAAATACAATTTAAATATTATCAATATAACTTCTCGCAATGGACTATTAGCTATTCAGGGGCCAAAAGCATTAAATATTCTTCAGAAATTAACAAATTTCAATTTAAATGATATAAAATATTATTCATTTAAATATATCGATATCATGGATATTAAAAATGTTTTAGTTTCAGCTACTGGTTACACTGGAGCAGGAGGTTTTGAGATTTACACTGATAAAGATAATATTAGAAAAATATGGGATTACTTGTTTAGTTTAAATAATGTTGATTTATCTCCAATTGGCTTGGGAGCTAGAGATACTTTAAGAATGGAAATGGGTTATTGTTTGTATGGAAATGAAATAAATGAAACTACAACCCCTTTAGAGGCGGGTTTAAGTTGGATTGTAGATTTTAGTAAAGATTTTATTGGAAGAGATGCATTAAAAAGTAAAAAGCTAACAAAAAAAATTATAGGTTTTACATTAGAAGAAAGAGGAATTGCTAGAAATAATTATGAAATAGTTAATGAAAATAATGAAAAAATAGGTTATGTTTCTTCTGGAACAATGTCTCCTTTTTTAAATAAGTCTATAGGAATAGGATTTTTATTTGAAAATAGTTTGTTTAATAACATATATATTCTAATTAGAAATCGTAAAATAAAGGCTAAATTGGAACAATTACCATTTGTTAAAAAAAATAATTAATATGAAAAAGACAGCAGATATATGTCTTTCACCTGATTTGTTACATTTATTCAATCTAAAAGATAAGATTGTAGTAGTAACTGATGTTTTTAGAGCCACATCTGTAATGTGTACTGCTTTAAATAATGGTATTGTTGAAATAATTCCTATATCAAATTTGAGTCAGTTAAATGAATTTAATTCTTCTGATTATATTATTGCTGCTGAGAGAGATGGTAAAATAGTTGAAGGTTATAAATATGGTAATTCTCCCTTAAATTATCATGAAAACAAAAGTATTAATGGAAAAAAATTAGTATTAACTACCACTAATGGAACAAGAGCAATTAATTTATCAAAAAAAGATGCTAATGAAGTAATTATTGCATCCTTTCTAAATATTACTGCAGTTAGTAATTATTTGTATAATAAGCAAAATGATGTTATTATATTATGTTCTGGTTGGAAAGGTCAAGTATCATTAGAAGATACCTTATATGCTGGTTTTTTATTAGAAAAGTTAATTAATATTGGATTCAAATCAGAATCTGATTCCTCATTTTTATCTCGACAATTAGTTAAAGACTCAAAAAGTAATTTAATAAAGTTTGCCTTACAATCTTCGCACAAAAAAAGAACAGAAAACTTAGGTATTGATAGAGATCTTAAATTTTGTTTACAATTAGATATTTACAATAATGTACCATTTCTTAAACAGAACAGTATTGTATTATAAATTATGTCTTTCAAAAAATATATATCCAAAGAATCTATATCAAAATTTCCAATTAATCATTTTAAAGGAGAGATAATTATTGTTGATAAAAATGAAGATGTAGATAGGGCTTATTTATATTTAATTAATCAAAAATTATTGGGAGTTGATACTGAGTCAAAACCAACTTTTAAAAAAGGAGTTATTTCATTTGTTTCTTTAATACAAATAGCTACTGATGAAAAAGTTTTTTTATTTAGAATAAACAAAATAGGATTTCATAAAAAAATTATTGAAATATTAAGTAGTGAAGATATAATCAAGGTTGGTATAGCATTAGATGACGATATTAAAGATCTAAATTTAATTTCAAAATTTAAATCTAAGAATATTTTAGATTTAAATAAAAGTGCTGTAAAATTAGGTTTTAAAAGCATTGGGGCAGTTAAATTATCAATTTTAGTTTTAGGTTTCAGAATAAGTAAAAAAGCACGTTTATCTAATTGGGAGAATGATCTTTTATCTAAAGAGCAAGTTAATTATGCGGCAACTGATGCGTGGGTTTGTTATATGATTTATAAAAAATTAATTGATGAAAATAAAGTTTAAAGTTCCTAGTAAATATCATTTTGAAACTAAACTAAAAATTAGAGTTTCTGATTTAAATTATGGTGGGCATTTAGGTAATGATTCAGTTTTATCTCTAGCACATGAAAGTAGAGTAAGGTTTTTTTTAAATTTAGGTGTAACTGAAAGGGATTTTTTTAATGTTGGACTAATCATGGCTGATAGTGCAATAAAATATAAATCTCAAGGTTATTTAAATGAATCTATTTCGGTTAAAATATCCGTTACAGAGTTCAGATCGCATGGATTTAAACTTTTTTATTTATTAAAAAAAGATTCTAATATAGATTTGGCATATGTTCAAACAAGTATGGTTTGTTATGATTACGATAATAGTAAAATTTTACCATTGCCTGAGGATTTTAAAAATTTGTTGAATGAGAGTTCTTAGTTTATTTAGCTTTTTATTAGTATTTCAATTTTCCTTTACTAATGATAATAATAAAATTGATTTACCTCCTTATTTATACCAAAATAACTCTAATTGGGTAGATTCAATTTTAAACCAAATGTCAATTGATGAAAAAATAGCTCAGTCATTTTTTGTTGCAGCAAATAGTCATTCTTTAGAAGAGACTGAAGATTTTTTTAGAGAAGTAGATAGTTTAATAATAAACTATAAAGTAGGTGGATTAATTTTTTTTAGATCTTCGCCAAAAAAAATAAAACAACTAGTAGAAAGATATCAAAATATTTCTAAAGTTCCTTTAGCGAACTCTATTGATGGAGAATGGGGTGTAGCAATGAGAATTGATAGCATACAACCATTTCCCCTCTCAATGTCATTAGGTGCAATTCAAAATGATTCGTTAATTTTTGAAATGGGAAAGCAAATAGGAGATGAGCTTAAGTCATTAGGAATTCATGTTAATTTCGCTCCTGTTTTAGATATAAATAATAATCCAAATAATCCAATTATTGGTATGAGATCATTTAGTGAGAGTAGAGAAATTGTCTATAAAAAATCACTTAAATATATGTTAGGTCTTCAAGAAAAAAATATTTTAGCATCAGGAAAACATTTTCCTGGTCATGGGGACACAGATGTAGATTCCCATCATAACCTACCAATAATTTTGCATGATAAAACAAGAATTGATAGTGTTGAACTATATCCTTTTAAAAAGCTCATTCAATCTGGTATTGGTTCAATAATGGTTGCTCATATATCTTTACCCAAAGTTGATAATCAATCAAATAGACCTGCAACATTTTCAAATTATATAATTAATGAAATCCTTAAAAAGGAACTTGATTTTCAAGGTCTAGTTATCACGGATGCTTTAAATATGAAAGGTGCATATAGTGAAGGTTTAAAGCCGGGAGAGATTGAATTTAATGCTTATATGTCAGGTAATGATATATTATTATATCCTGACAACATATATGAAGCTATCAATTTAATTAAAAATGCTTACGAATCTAATCTCATCGATGAAGAAGAAATTAATAATCGATGTAAAAAGATTTTACTTATGAAAGAATGGGTTGGTTTAAGCTCTAATCTAAATAATTGCAAGGAATTTAAAATTAATGAAATAGAACATGAATTATTGGAATATAAATTAAGTAAAGAAGCAATTACTGTTTTAAAAAATGATAATCTTTTGCCACTAAATAATTTATTTAATAAAAAAATAGCATATGTTCATATCGGCAATGGGTCCGGAAATATTTTTTATAATTCTTTAAATCGATATATGCCAATTGATAAATATAATTTTAATGATTTTACAGATCATGAAAAATTGTTAAAAGAATTAGAAAAATACGATGTAATAATATCTGCTATTCATGATGGTTCTGGAATAAAACCTTGGAAATCTTATAAGCCTTCTAAAAAAGAAATTAATTTTTTAAATAAAGTTAGTTTACTTAAACCAACTATATTAAATTTATTTACAACCCCATATAATCTAAATTATTTTTTAGATGATAACTTTAGTTCGATAATTATTTCATATCAAAATAACTCATCTTTTCAAGAATTAACAGCCCAGCTAATATTTGGTTCAATAGGGTCAATGGGCAAGTTGCCTATTTCTTGTGGAAATTATGATATTGGTGATGGAATAGAATTAAGTAAGAGAAATATAATTGAATTTTGTTTGCCTGCGGAAGTTGGGGTTAATAAATCAAGTTTAGTGAAAATTGACTCTATTGTAAATAACGCTATAGAAATGAAAGCAATACCTGGAGCTCAGGTTTTAGCATCTAGATATGGTAAAATATTTTACTCAAAATCATTTGGACATCATACTTATGACTCTATTAATATTGTTAAAGACACAGATATATATGACTTAGCATCAGTAACAAAAATTGTTGCTGCAGCACCTATATTTATGAATTTAATGAAAGAGTCAAAAATTTCATTAAATGAAGTATTAGGAGACTTTTTTGAGTTAGAAGAAAATGATATTAGAAATGAAATTACTTTTTTCGATATTTTTACACACCAATCTGGTTTGTATCCTTGGATTCCTTTTTACAAATCATATATAGATGAATTTGGAAATTTGAATGACACAGTTTTTAGTCAAAGAGAATCTGATAAATTTAATTTAAAAGTTGCTGATAATTTATTTTTTAGAAATG
>PAZG01000039.1 GCA_002715445.1 Flavobacteriales bacterium
AAACCATTAAAGGGATTGTATGATCCTATTAACTACATATTTAATAGCGAAGGAAAGAATATTCGCCCTTTTTTTATTATTCTTATTTATAAATTTTATAGTGGAAGAAGTTCATCAATAAATTCTGTGGCATTAGCAGTTCAAGCTCTACATAATTTTACTTTAATTCATGACGATATTATGGATGATTCGCAGCTCAGAAGAGGAGGGTTAACAGTTCACAGAAAATGGGACATTAATACTGCAATTTTATCTGGAGATGCTTTGATGATATATTCTTATCAAATACTATCGTCTGTTAAGTTTAAAAAGAAGGAAAAGTTATTTAATTTTTTTACAAAAACTGCAATTCAAGTTTGTGAAGGTCAACAGTTGGATATAGATTTTCAGAAAAAAGAAAAAGTAGAAATTAAGGATTATTTAAACATGATTAATCTAAAAACAGGTGCTCTTTTTGCCTTTTCTTTTTCTGTAGGACCATTATTATTAGACCGTGATAAAGATGAAAAAAAAATGTATGACTTAGGGATTTTGTTAGGTCAATTATTTCAAATTCAAGACGACTATTTAGATTTATTTGGGAGTAAAAAAGTTGGAAAACAAAAAGGATTAGATTTGTTGAATAATAAAAAAACTTATTTGATCCTTTCTTTTTATAGGCTTGCTAGTCAAAAGCATCTTCAAGATTTTAAAAAATTATTATACTCCAAAAACAAACAAGAGGAAAATATTCTAAAAATTATTGATTTATTTGAATTTTATAATATAAAAGAAATAGTTAATTCTAAAGTAAATTCACTTGTAGATAAGATAAATTCAATTATTGATAATTTAACATTTTCAGATTCAAAAAAAAAGCAACTTAAAACTTACATTAAGTTGCTTTCTGAAAGAGATAAGTAATTCTGTTTATTATGCGTAAAGAGCATTCCAATTTTTCATGCTTATTTGTTTCCAGTTTCCAGGTACCCAAGTCCAGCCTCCACTTTTCTTTTCCCAGTATCCTTGAATAAAAATATATCCTGGTCTTTTATTTGTCCAATATCCTTTTGTCCATACATACTGATTATTTTCAACAGTCCATTCACCTGCTATCCAAACTTGCGCACGTTTAGTTAATTTTTGAACGATCTTATTGGTAGGGTCATCTAACTTTTCTGATACTACAATTTGTGAAAATGAAAATGAACAAGTGAATAGTGCAAGTACAAATAGTAAGGTTATTTTTTGTAATGTTTTCATGGCTTTATCGTTTTTAAATTAAACTTCAAACTTTATGCCCTAACATAAACAAAAGTCATGCCAAACTTTTTTCTAAATAAAAAAAACAGGAATGAAAATTCCTGTTTTTAATCTGTTAAAAGTTTGTTTTTTTTTATTTTAAATTATACTTAGATAAATATTTTTGATATAATTCTGTTTGGTGATTTTGAATAGATACCTGCTTTCCTTTTAGAAAAATTAATTCAACATTGTTTGTTAAAATGTTTAAAACATCTCCATTTGAAACAAATAGATTTGCATCTTTTCCAACTTCTAATGTGCCAGTCCGATCACTAATACCCAAAATTTTAGCAGGGTTTAAAGTTATTAGTTTAAGTGCTTCTTCTTTTGATAAGCCATAGGCAACGGTTGTGCCAGCTAAAAATGGAAGATTTCTACTGCCCATTCGTTCCATATCACCTTGGTAGTCCAAACAAAATGTTATACCTGCATCATGTAAAATCTTAGGAGTTTTATATGCTTGATTAATATCATCATCAGTACGTGTAGGTAATGAATGGACTCTTCCTAATATTATTGGAATATCATGCTTAAGAATAAAATCTGTAATTCTCCAAGACTCTGAGGCTCCAACTAATACAATCTTTTCAATATTATTATGCTTTGCAAAAAGGATAGATTCTTTTATTCCAACGACACTATTAACATGTATATATAACGTTTGCTTTCCATCTAAAAGCTTTTTAAATGACTCTAATTTTAAATCTGGTTTCGGATTAGGAAGTAAATGATATTGTTGAGCTTCACTGAAAAGTTGACTTAATGAATCAATATAGTTTAATATTTCGTCACGTTCTTCATCATGATCTTCTTCAGATCCAGACGTGAAATTGTGAGAGTGTCCCCAATAATTTTTATGATAATCTTCAGGCCAATTTATATGCATACCGTCATCTTCTAAATATGTTGCATCTTCCCAATTCCAACCATCAAGAGCCATGATTGAAGAAGTGCCAGAAATCAAACCTCCTCTAGGGGTAACTTGCGCTAATAATATACCATTTGTTCTAACTGTGCTAACTACAATAGATTCTGCATTATAAGCCGGTTGAGATCTTACATTTGGATTTAATTGCCCTACCTCTCTATGATCTCTAGTGGCTCTTACGGCATCAATTTCAACTAAACCTAAAGTTGTATTAGGTAGAATTAATGATGGATAAATATTTTTTCCTGTAACGTCAAAAAATTTAGCTCTTTTTTTATTAATTATAACAGAGCTGGAAGGGCCAATTGCAACTATTTTTCCTTTATCAATTATAATTGTAGAATTTTCAATTATTTCTCCATTTCCTATATGAGCAGTACCACCAGACAGTACAAATCGATCATCGATTTCTTGAGAAAATAAACTAAAAAATATAAAAAAACTTAAAATTAAATATCTTAATACCATTATTTTTCTGTCATTAATTTTTTTAACAGTCGTGCTGTTTCTATTTTTATTTTTTCACGATGATTGGCATCACTTTCTAAATCGTAATAACATCTACCATCAACATAAGTTTGCTCAACTATAGCATACATCGAAAGAGGATTATCTGACCATATAACTATGTCAGCATCCTTATTTTTTCTTAAACTACCCACATATTGATCAATGTGTAACATTTTAGCGGGATTTAAAGTAACTGTCTTCCAGGCCTCTTCTTGAGATATGCCCCCATATTTTACCAATTTTGCAGCTTCTTGATTTAATCTTCTACCCATTTCAGCATCGTCAGAATTTATGGAAGTATTTACTCCCATTTTTAACAATAAAGCGGCATTATATGGTATCGCATCATTAACTTCATATTTATAGGCCCACCAATCAGAAAAGGTTGATGCATTTGCACCGTGACTTTTTAATTTATCAGCTACTTTATAACCATCTAAAATATGAGTAAACGTATTTATTTTAAATCCTAATGAATCTGCAATATGCATTAGCATATTTATTTCAGACTGAATATATGAGTGACATGTTATAAATCTTTTTTTATTTAAAATTTCTACTAAAGCATCCAATTCTAAATCTTTTCTTGGTTGAGGAGTATTCTTTTTTTTCCAGGAAGACATTTTATTATATTCATTCCATACTTTTTCATAATTTCTTGCTTGAATAAATCGATCATAAAAGATCTGTTCAACTCCCATTCTTGTTTGAGGATATCTAGTTGTTTTACTATCGCCCCAATTAGATTGTTTTACATTCTCACCTAGTGCAAATTTTATAAAAGGTTTAGCATTTTTAAATTTTAGTTTTCCTGCTAACTGACCCCATCGTAATTTAATTATTGCTGATTGGCCGCCAATTGGATTCGCCGAGCCATGCAGTAGCTGAGCGGTAGTAACGCCTCCAGATAGTTGTCTATATATATTCACATCATTTGCATTAATTACATCTCCAATCCTTACCTCAGAAGTGACGGCTTGCCCGCTTTCATTAACCCCGCCACTTATAGCAATATGAGAATGCTCATCAACTATTCCACTTGTTAAGTGTTTATTTGTTAAATCAATTATTTCAAAATTTTTGTTTTTAAATATATTAGTTGATAGATCTTGGCCAACAGATAATATTTTTCCATTTTGTATCGCAACATCACAATTCTCAATTACACCTCTTGTTTCATTTGTCCATACTGTAGCATTAGTAAAAAGAATAGATTTTTGCTCAGGTTGCTTTTCTAAACCATAAGCCATATTTGGATATAAAATTGGTGTTCTATTGAAAGTTATCTTTTCTTCTTCTTCTTTAATTTGGTCAACTGTTTTAACCAATTCCCAATTACTCCAGTTTCCATTATCTAATTTTACCTCCCCATATATCTTATTTTCACCCTTTATACCACTAAACATGTTTCCTTTAATTTTAAAAGAGAGGGTGTGATTTAAAAATTTTAAACTTTCTAAATTAATTTCAGTAGAGTCAATTCTAGCAATACCTACTAGATTTCCATCATTTATTTTTAAATCAACTAAAATTTTCTCATCATTGAAAAATAAATAGTAGTCACCTAAAATCTTAAAATTATTTAAATTATTAATTATATGCTTTTCACCATGAACCCAGTTTTGATAAATAATAAAATCAGGTCCAAATAATTCTCCGCTGAAAACTAAAAAATTAGCAATTTTACCTTTTGAAATTGAACCTAATTTTTTATATGTGTTTAAAAAATTCGCTGGCTGATAAGTTAAAGCTTTTAATGCTTCTGTATTTGACAGACCATGTGATAAGGCCAAGTTCAATTTTGAGGAAAAGTCTGATAGGTCATCCAAGCCGTCAGTTGTAATTGCAAAAGGAATATTTTTTTCACTTAGCATTACTGTATTGAATGGGGCCATTTCCCAATGTTTTAATTCGCTTAAGGAATATTGAAAGGAATCATAAGGACCATTCGGCAAATCAAGTTCAGGAAAGTTTAATGGAACAATTAATCGAGCCCAAGTTTTTTTAATATCGTCTATTCTTTGATATTCAGTTCCATTTGTTTTAATAATGAACTCTTCATTAAACTCACTACTTATTTTATCAGCCCTTAAAATAGATTGCAAATCATTTGTTTTAATGATTTTGGGTAGACTTTTATTTTGATTAAAAGACTCTAGTGAAACATTAAAGTGATTTTTTTGTTGTGAATACCATTGAGCATCGTAAAAAGTTTGTCTTAATAAAGCTATTGATCCCATAAGGGAATTAGGGTACTCTCCTCTATTTCTATGTAAAGAAAATGATATAGCAGAGTTTTTATTGATTATAGACTCATGGATTTTTTTAAGCGAAGGAAAAAATAAAACTGATGTTCCATTTATAATTTCATTATTTGATAAAGAATTAATAGCGCCAAAACCTTGTTTTATATAACTAGTAGATTTTTCAGGGTCAAGTATTAAATAATTTACTGCATGATAATCTGAGTTAATTGAACTATTCCATGAATCAATTTCAGTATTATCATTTACAGTGCTTTGAAATTCTGTGTTATATATTTCAATAAATGACGGGCATATCGTTAAGCCTTCAAAATCATGTATTATTGTTCCTTTTGGCAGTTTTACTTTTGAACCAACTTCTAATATTTCAGATCCTTTGATAAGTAATGTGGCATTATCTATTTTATCTTTATAATTAATCATTATATCCACATTAATAAATGCATGATAAATTTGATTTGTTTCCTTTACACCATTTAAAGGAAAATTATCCTGCGCAAACATTAAAGAGCTAAATAGAATAATAATTAAATTGCACAGTCTTTTCATAAAAATTTAAAATGATTATTTTTGTTTAAATATATATAAATATTTTATTATGAAAGCATACAAAGCAAGCTTAGTAAATAGCTTAACATTGATTGTTTGTGGTATATGGGGATTTTACTCTGTTGCCGAGCCCGTTTCTTTAACTCCGTTTATACCCGCAATTATTGGAATATTTTTATTGGGTATGAATGATGGGATAAAAAATGAAAATAAATTAATTGCGCACTTGGCTGTTCTATTAACATTACTTTCATTTGCAAATATAATGCCTTTAATGGGTCAATTAAATCCCGCAGAAAATATAGAAAAAGATTGGATGGCTATTTTTCGTATAGGCTTAATGTTATTAACCTCTTTAATTGCAATGATTACATTCATAAAAAGCTTTATTAACGCTAGAAAAGCTTAATTTTTTTTTTTGGAAAAAGCTTTATTAATTGGAATTATAACTCAAGATCAGCCAGAAAAGGCTGCAAATGAATCTATAGAAGAACTTGCTTTTTTAGCCCTAACAGCGGGAGCTAAAACCAAAAAAAAAGTTCTTCAAAGAATGTTAAAACAAAATAGCAAAACATTTATTGGGAAAGGAAAAATAATTGAAGTAAAAAAAATGCTTCAGCAATTCTCCATAGATATTGTAATTTTTGATGAAGAACTTTCTCCGAGTCAAATTAAGAACATAGAGCGTATTTTGGAATGTAAAATAATTGACAGAACAAATCTTATTTTGGATATTTTTGCCCTTAGAGCTTCAACAGCATATTCTCGAACTCAAGTTGAGTTAGCTCAATATCAATATTTACTTCCAAGATTAACAAATCTATGGACACACTTATCAAAACAAAAAGGTGGTATTGGCATGAAGGGCCCTGGGGAAAAAGAAATAGAAACCGATAGAAGGGTGATTAGAAAAAAAATTAGCTTATTAAAAAAACAACTAAAAAAAATTGACGTTCAAATGGAAACACAACGTCAAAATAGACAAACAATGATAAGGGCCTCTTTAGTCGGATATACTAATGTAGGAAAATCTACTATAATGAACTCTGTTAGTAAGGCAAATGTATTGGCAGAAAACAAATTGTTTGCAACTTTAAATACAACTGTAAGAAAAGTAGTTTTAAATAATGTTGCGTTCTTACTTTCTGATACCGTTGGGTTTATAAGAAAGTTGCCGACACAGTTAATTGAGTCATTTAAATCTACTTTGGATGAAGTAAGGGAATCTGATTTATTAATTCATGTAGTTGACATTTCAAATGTGAATTTTGAAAAACAAATTCAATCTGTTAATAAAACGCTTGAAGAAATAAATTGCTTAGATAAAGAACAAATAATTGTTTTTAACAAAATTGATTTATTCCAACATATAAAAAAAGATGAAGATGACTTGACAGAATGGGGGCTGGAAAATTATGATTTGAATTATTGGAAAAAAACCTGGATGAGTAAAACAAATAAAAATGCTGTTTTTATTTCTGCAAAGAAAAAAGAGTCTCTTAGTGAATTTAAACAGCTACTCTCTAAAAAAGTTAAAAAAATACAGTTAAAAAAATACCCTTATATAAGTCCTACTTATTAATCAACTAAAGGAACATCTGGATCTAAAAGCTCACAAAAAATATTTGATAATGTTTTACTAAAATCGTTTAATGTAGATTGGTTAATAATGTCTGTGTTATAGTTTAAATTCATAAAGTTTGATGAAGAGTTTTTTAATGGTATAATTCCTGACTGCATTTCACTTAATTTATTATTCATAGAATAAATAAGAGCATAAAATAAAACCTGAAGTGACTTCGGTTTTTCTTTAATTTGGACCATATCATTAAGATGTAAATCATAATTTTGCATGTTACCAGATTTATAATCAATAATTCTAGTCATACCATTATAAGTGTCAACTCTATCAATTTTTCCCTTTAATATTATATTTTGATTTAATCCTTCAACGTAAAGTTTTGATTTATATTCAGCTTCGAGAGATAAAATTTTAATTTTATTTCCGGATAAAATTTGATCTCTCTCATTTTTTAAAAAACGTGCTAACATATTTTGTATAGCAGAATATATTAAAACATTTTTACCTTTATCTATTGCTCCTATTTTATATTCCTTTATTAAAGAAACTTTTATTTGATCTGCTAATTTTATTAGTATACCATCTATATCTTCTTTGGTTAATACTTTATTTATATGAGGCTTATATAAAGACTCTAAAACATCGTGCATTATATTTCCTATAGTGTCGCTCCTCATAACAGCTTCTAAGTCATTATCCTCTTCAACTTTTAGAATTTTTTCTAAATAAAATTTATAACTATCATAAAAATATAAGTTTAATGTAGATGGAGATATTCCATAAAAAAATATTTTATTTATGCTATCTAAAATAAAACTGTCTTTTATTATTTTTTTATTTTCACTTTTTTGAAAATTAAACTTATTACTTACATTTTTTTCTGAAATAGTTATTTCTGATTCTAATTCGCTGACTTCATATAAAATTTGTTCAATAAATCTACTTCTCTCAAAAGACTTTAAGTCTGAATTTAAATCCTTATCATATAATAAATATGATTGAGTTGGCTTTTTAATTAAATTGAAAAAATGGTTAGCATATATAGCGTCAGATTCAACGAAAGTTATTATTCCATATTGTTTTTTTAACTCAAAAGGTAAAAAACTCAACTGCTTGCTTTTATTTGCGGGTATTTTTTCTTCGTTAACTGATAAAACATAAACTTGGTCAAAGTCTAAGTTTCTAGTTTCTAACAATCCCATGATTTGCAAACCACGAACAGGTTCACCTTCAAAATTAATTTTTTGAGTTTGAATCATTTTTTTAAATAATAATAATAAAACATTCAAATTCCAACTTGAGTTATATTCAATACTTATCCTTCTTAAAAGGATAAAATTTTCCTTAACTAAGTTCAAACAATCTCTCTGTATTTTTTCAAACTCATTTTTTTTCTCAACTCTACTGTTTATGTTATCAATCAATAAAATAATCATCTCAATAAATGAATCAACTTCAGTGTTGCGGGAGTTAAAAATATAACTAAATACTATGTTTTCTTTGGAATTAACTATGTCTAGTAAATCATCTGATCTTACATAGTTTAGTTTTTCTTTTTTAATTAGTGATTCTAAATTTTTTAAATGAGTATTGTCTTCTATATTTAAAATTTCATTTAAATGAGGGTTTTCGATTAAACTAAATATGTTTTTATAATAAAAAAACACCTCATTATTTTTACGTATTGAATTAGTATAAAGCGAAAATAAACTTTCAAATAAAGAAATAATTGGAAGAGATAATAAGGGCATGCCAAGAGTTACATTTATATCTTTAATTTCTTTAGGAATTGATTCTAAAACAGGAAAAAGTAAGTTTTCATCTGATAAGACAACTGCAGTCTTTGTAATCTGACCTTCATTAAAGTTTGTTTTTTCAAGCAAGTCTCCTAGTAACTTAGCCTGCCCAACTAAATTATCCGCTCCAATTATATTTATATTTTTCTTACCCAAAAAATCATTTTTTAGTTCAGTAGATTTTTGATTCCATTTTTTAAAATATTTTCTAGCAAAAAAACCTGCCTCTTGGTTTTTGTTTTCAAAAAAATATTTATCCGTATTCCAATAAAATTGGCATAAGTCTTCTTGTTTTAGATAATCAATTAAATGCTCTTCAGCATAAGTCATCCCTGCAAGGCCAACAAACAATATATTGTCTAGATTTTGTTTTTTTAACCATTGTTTAACTAAAACAGGCTCTTCAGCTAAAATTCTTTGGGCTAGGCCCGAATAAACAGTTTTCTTTTTTATTAATTTACTTGTTAGCTTAGTATATAATTTTTCAATATTTTCAAAAAAAGAAATATAATCATTGGTGAGAAATTTGTTTTTTAATTCTAAATCCCAATTATCTATTTTTTTGAAATCTAGTAATGATTGAAATATATTTTTATCAACCAAATACTTATCTATATCCTCAAAGTCTTTGAGCAAGGTGTCCGCCCATTTTAAACAATTCTCTATATTATGTTCATCATTTTGAACATCTTTATATTCTTCATAAAACTCAAAAAAAAGTGCTAATGAATCTATTTTATTAAATCCTAAAACATCAAAAACAAAGTCATCAACCGAGCTTAGATAGGGCCCAAAAATAGGTTTAGATGTTTGCTTAGAAATTATATTATTGAAATAAGTTATAGACCTTCTGTTTGGGAAAATTACAGCTAATCGGGAAATATCAGAATATTTTCTTTCTATATCACTATACACATATTGTAAAAAATGTTGGGGCTTCATGTCTTAATATTTAATTACTTTTCCCTCTATTATATAAACTAAATAACCTACAACTTTTTCATAACCCATCTCCATTAATAATTTTTTATAATTTAATATTTGTGACTTATGGGAGTCTTCATAATCTCCTGTTTTATAATCTAAAACACTTACGCTTTTAGAATTGTGTATAACCAATCTATCCGGAATCCAAACATTTTTATATTGATCAACAATTGTTCTTTCAACTATAACCTCATGACCGTCATCAAATAGATGCTTAATTTCATTATTTAAAATGATATCTTGAATCTTTCTTTTAACTTCATCCGAGTCTATATAACTCGTTTCATCATAATTTAAATTTTGTAAATCCTCCTTATATATAACTTGACTCATCAACTTGTGTATTAAATTTCCCAAATTAATAGCTTTATTAACAGATGATTCCCAGTTGTAAATTCTATTTGACTTTACGCGTAATCTTTTTGTCCACGAATTAGAAACATAACTATTTAGTATAAACTTATTGCTCTGTTTTATTTTATTTAAATATTTTTTTCTTTCTCCGTACTTATATATAGAAGTATTACTGTTTTTAAAAGACATAAAATCTTCAAAATACTTATATATTAAACCAGCTCTTTTATTTTTATTTGATATAATGAATAATCTATTCTTCGCCCTTGTTAGTGTAACATATAATAAGTTTACATTATCAATTATCAAATCTTTATCATGCTCTAAAAATGAATCTTGACATGACTTTGGCCAGGATTTATATTTTGACGTAAACGGCAACAAAGTATATGGTATGGTTTGTGAAATATGGTCCGGTACTTTGGTCCATATTTTAGACGGTTTTTCTTCCATTTTCCAGTTTGCAAAAGGAAAAATAACAACTTGGAATTCTAATCCCTTGGATTTATGTATAGTTAATAGCTCAACAGTATCAGTACTCTTAGTGACTGAAACAGATAATTTATCTTGATTTTCATGCCACCAATCTAAAAAATCAGAAATAGAATTACCATTTTTTAATGAATACTCTAAAATAACATCTAAAAAAGAGATAATATAATTAGGGCTTTTACGAAACAAGTTAAATGTTCTACATAAACTTTCGGTTATATTATATAAAGTTTGTACTTGAATTTTTCTAAAATTATAATCTATATTATAACTTTTTAAAAACTTATTCCACTGATCGTTTTCACATTTTGCATTATCATAAATAAACTTAGTTTTTGACTTATCTTTTATTACGATAAAATTGTTATCAATTAAATAACTTAACACCTCTACCTTACTTTTGAACTCATATTCTTTTTGTAGAATTTTAAAATTATTAATTAAAAATTGCACATCTGTGCAGTTTTTCAGCAATAATGACTCAGATGAAAAAATAGAAATATTATTACTAATTAAATACTCTGAAATAACTTCTATTTGTTTTTTTTTTCTTGTTATTATAGTGATGTCAGATAAACTATACCCATCCTCTAATGCTTGATTAATTGATGACATAATTTGAGCTAATGTTTGTTCTTCAATTTCAGAATATGAATCCCCATTAACAAAACTAAGTTCAACATAACCCGATTTTTTTTCTATAGGATTTTGTTCTAATCTTTCATAAATGTCTGAATACTCAGTTGGTACTTTGGAAGAAATGAAATTGAAAAGCTGGTTATTAAATTCAACAATATACTTACTACTTCTCCAATTATCTTCTAAAGTTTCTTGTTTGATAGATGTATTGTTCCATATATTCTTTGCTTTACTTAGTTCTAAAAACTGATTGGGATCACCCCCTCTCCATCGATATATAGATTGTTTAGGGTCTCCAACAACTAAACAAGAACCACCTTCAGAAGATGTGGTTTCATGAATCAATGGAATTAAATTATGCCACTGTAATAATGAAGTGTCTTGAAATTCATCAATAAAATAATGTTTATACCTTGCTCCAATTTTTTCATAAATGAAGGGAACTGGGCAACTTTGTATAAAAGAGCTAATTTTTCTATTAAAATCTGATACATTTAAAAAGTTATTTTTCTCTTTATAAGACTGAATAAATTGATTTAAATGTTGATAAATTGATAGCACAAATAATGAGTTGTAAAAATGTTTTTTAAAAATATAATTAGCCTGCTCTTTGTCGACGTAATTAACTAAATTATATAATAAAGTATGCAATTGATCACTTATTTTTTCAATTTGATTTATATCTACAATATCAGTTTTTTTTGAGTACCATTTTGACTCTAAAATATTTTTTCTAAACTCAGCTGAAATAATTGATTTATCTTGATTTTTATATTTTTTGGTTTTTATGTTTAAAATCAATTTTGGAATATAACTTTTGTAAAAAGCGCTACTATTCACAGAAGAAATTAGCTGTTTTATTTTTAAAGAATAGTTAAATAAATTGACTTCAAAATCCTTTAATGATTTTAAAATATTTTTTTGCTCATTAACAATCTCACTGTGTGTAATTTTGTTCAAATAATTAGTAAGCAAAAATGTGTCTTCACTTAACATTTTATTTATAAATGATTGTAAATCTAGCTCAACATCCCAAGATTTGTTTTGATATAATTTATAATTTGAAAAGTTTAATAACGAATATGTTAAAGAGTCATTTAAACCTAGATCATCAATTATTTTGTCTGTGATTTTTTCCGAAAATTTAGAGTCATCTATTTCTACTTCAAAATCACTACTTAGGCTTAATTCAAAACTAAAATTTCTAAGTATTTTATATGAGAACTTATCAATTGTTGAAATAGACAAGTTTGTGTAATCATGAATTATTTTAGAAAGTAAAAATTTTGAAGTTTCTTCTAATTTTTTTTCTGACCAATTTAATCTTTTAATAAAATAATTGAATAATGGTTCTTTTTTTTTTTGAGAAAACGAATGGAGTGTAGATATGACTCTACTTCGCATTTCATGTGCAGCTTTATTAGTAAAAGTAACTGCTAATAAATTAAGATGTGATGGATATCTAGCTTGAGTAAAGCATTTTAATAAAAATTCTCTTACTAAAACATATGTCTTGCCAGAACCCGCAGAAGCTTTATAAACTACTATACCTGACATCAACTAGATGAATAATTATTTAACAACATATTTTTTTGTGACATTTCCATTTTTATAAACAGAGAAAATTATACCATTATAATTATCCTCAATGGTTCTGCCAAGCATATCATACTGAGAAATTATATCACCATTTATGGTTATAAAGTCATCTAATTTAGAGTTTTGATCCTCACATTCTATATTTTGATAAACAAAGTCTGACACAAAATTAATTACTTGATTCATCTTACTACCATCACTGTCCCATGGGCAGTGATTATCGCCTGGAAAAGTTAATAAATCTGATGTTATGCCTGAAAACTGAAAGTTATTTATTAATGCACCACCACCACATAGCTGATCAAAACTTGGATTATTTTGAAAGCCATTGCAATCATAAGGGACTACACCATCTGCATCACCGTGTGCAAATACTGAAGGAACATCATTCGCGTCCACGTACTCTGATCTATGTAGTGCTCCTGCTAAACTAATTACGCCTGAAATTTCAGATGAATAACCAGGGTTTCCACTATTTCCTTCAATATCACCACCTATAGAGCTAAACACAGAATTGGCAATATTTGCTCTGTTTTCATCTAGAGGGAGAATAAACTCGTCTATACTTTGTACATGACCGACGTGTAAAAATAAAACACCTCCCGCCGAGTTTCCTCCAGCCCAAATTTGATCCGGATCTATTCCATAACTATTTCCGTTTTCAGCAAAATCTTTTCTAAAATATCTAACCGCAGCTTTCCCGTCCATCATTGCATTTAAAACCACTTCATATGCTCTTTCAGTATTTGTATAAAAAGTAAACTGTTCAAATAAGCCCACTATATCATTTGCTAATCTATAATTAATTGATGCAGTAACATATCCTCTTTTTGCAAATGTTTCACATAACTCTACAACAGTAGGGTTATTTTTACTGCCAAAAATAAATGTTCCACCATGAGCAAAAATTATAACGGGCCTATTTTCATAAGTATCCCCGACGGGTTGATATATGTCCATTGATAAATTATGTACATCCGAATATGTTACGGTTGAGACATCAACCTGATCAAAAATTTCCATTTCATACCTCCCATCACATTGAGAAAGAACAAAAGTTGAAAATAAAGTTGCTAATAAGTAAATGTTTTTTTTCATGATCATTTATTTTTAATTATTTTTTTTTGGAACACAAAGTGTTCTTTTACATATGAGGCCTCAGAGCTAGTATAAGTATGTACTACTTCCCAGCTATAAAAACCCATTAAATTTAATGCATCAATTAATGTTTTTTGTTTATTTAATTCACTAAGCTTTACTAGTTTATTTTGAACTTCCTCCCCCCATATGTTTTCTACAAAACCATATTCAAACTGTAAGTTTTGTTCTTTACCAAACATATTTTGTGTTATGATTAACTCACAAAACAAATATTGATCATTATTAAAAACTAGGCTCGTATCACTAATTTCTGAGCTCTGAGCAATTAACCATGGCGAGGAAAATAAAAATAGTAGAGCTAAACAATATTTTTTTAATAAATACATTAATATAAGTTAGCGATAAAAAAAATCCTTCCCAATAATGAGAAGGATTTTTTCTGTAAAGAAATTAATACTATTTAACTAAATCTATTTTATTAGTTAAAACTGTTCCATCTGCCTCCATTCTTACAAAGTATGTACCTTGAGCAATATCGTTTGCTATAAAGTCTAAATTATACATACCAGGTTCAAATGTTTGGTTAGCTAATTCTTCAACTAAATTACCTAACATGTCATAAATTCCAATTCTAACTTTTCCATTTTCTGGAACAAAGAAGCTAACAGTCGTTTGTACATCAAATGGGTTTGGATAATTTGAGTAAAGCTCAAAACCTGCGCTTAATGAACCTGCCATCCTAGCATTACCTGCTAGAGCAATTCCATTAGATGAATATACATTGTTTCCAATTTCCCATACATCAATCTTAACATCTTCAACTAGATTTTCTGTTTTTCTCCAAATCTCTAGGCTAATAACCTCTCCTTCAACTAAACCTTCTATCTTGTCTTCAGTAGTAATATCATCTCCCCAAACAGTTAAGGCAGTAGCTTCACCATTATATGTAACACTACCAACTAAAGTTCCTTTTGAATTATATGCTGCAATCTCATCTCCAATTTCTGGTAGAACAATCCATGCTTCTAAAGGAATACCTATAGTCATGTTATTTCCAGTGTTCTGAGATTTTTGATAATGAGATAATGCGTAAACCGGAGATGGACTAGCAATTCTTGCTCCTTCAGAAATTGAAGGATATGTGTAAGAGAATCCGCCCTCAGATTCAACCATTTTAATAGCAAAACCTTGTCCAGGCATCATCATACCAGTACCATTACCAATTGTATTAACATTAATATCAAACCACAGTACGTTACCTTGACCATCTTTCATTATAATCATGTCTTCAGCAACTGGTGCCATCATTTCAGATGCATCAGCACCTTCTTGGTGCAAGTAACCAATAAAGCTCCAACCAGAAGGCATATATAATTCTAGTTCTGGGTCAATTAAATCACCTGAAACTTCTAACATACTTCCTTCAGCCATCTTGATTGAGTAACCTTCCCCATCAATAATATCACCAATTGTATTTAGACCAAGTAAAGGCCAGAACACATTACCTAATTCATCTTTCATTATAGTTAAATTAGGTGTTACCTCAGACATAACTGTTTCGATATTAGTGTCATCTGGACTAATAAAAGTAGAGTACATTCCCCAACCTTCTTCAAGATCAATTTGCTGCATATAAATTGTTCTAGCAACAATATCTAACACTCTACTTAAACCATCACAAGCGAAGTCACCTTCATTAGGATATGTTTCATCATATAGTGCTTCAGCGTCATAATACGCTTCATCTGAATCACCACCTAATAAATCTACATTTGCTTCATCAGCATTCCATATAGACCAAACAAATTCATCTGAAGTAAATGCTGCGTCACTATATACAGTAAATGAAGATTCTTCTCCATTCCACATCATCATACCGACAATATCACCACCTAAGGAAACTGAAATCCAGTCACCATAAGTTATTGGGTTATCATCTATACTAATATTAACATCAGATGGTACTTCGATAATATGAGCACAATCAGTTTCATCTACATCCCAAGCAGATGGTGTATAGAAGTCAACAGTTATATCAGCAGAAACTGAACAACCGTTTTCGTCAGTTGCAACAACATTATATGTTCCTGCAAATAAACCGTCTATATCATCACCATTAATCCATGTATATGTAGATCCATCTGATAATGGCGCTGTCCACTCATAAGTATAAACGCCTGTACCACCCGAAACTGTTATAGCAATAGAACCAAAGCCTTCCTCAATATCACCAAGGATGTGTGGTCCATCAGTTACTGAATCAACAACTAATTCTAACGAATCTGCTTCAGTAATTTCTACTTCGATTGAAACTGAACATCCGTTCTCATCAGTAACAAAAACTGTATATACACCTGCACCTAAGTCAGCAACATCTTCTGTAGTTGCTCCATTTGACCACTGATAAGTGTAAATACCTGTACCACCTGTTACTGTTACATCAATTGAGCCATCTGTTGCTCCATTACATGAAACACC